>CALMZT010000284.1 GCA_937870805.1 uncultured Chloroflexota bacterium | reverse complement strand
GTTTTTTATCTTTGTCAGTTCCCTTACTCTCACCCAAAAAGCTCACGCGCGCCGCATTGACTATTGCCAAGTCACCGGATACGCCCGTACTGGGATGAGGTAGCATATCAGCGAGTTCAATCCAACCTTGATCGAGGACGCTGATCTTTTTTCCGATGAGCTGATCTGTCATTAAGTTTTACCTTGTAGGAGTGATAATTTAGAAGAATTGCAGCGCCAAACGGATGCGTTCTTCGACATCTTTTGGTGCGTCTTTCGGCAGTGATTGAATCGCGGTCTGCGCTTCGACAATGCTGTAGCCCAGCGCAACAAGCGCGTCCAACACGTCGCTGTTGATGTCGTCAAATCCACCCGCAGGCACCGCATCTAAGCCAGTAGGTAACTTATCTTTCAACTCTAGAGCGATTTTTTGTGCGGTCTTCTTACCGATGCCAGGAACACGTGTCAAGATCTCAGACCGTTCGCTCAAGATGGCATTGCGCAGATTATCAAGACTCAGGGTACTCAAAATCGCCAGCCCAATCTTTGCACCTACGCCGTTAATGCTGATGAGGATGTTGAAAAAATCGCGCTCCGCTGTTGTGGCAAAGCCGTACAGCGTCAGAGAGTCTTCGCGCACAATAAGCTGAGTATGCAAAAACGCCTCACCATCTGATAGGTACTCTAGCGTCGAATGCGGCGCATAAACTTTAAAACCGACACCACCAACCACAATAATCGCGTGGTCAGCATGTGTGGACGCGACTTTACCCTGAATACTGGCGATCAACGCTTATTTTCCTATTCTAAATCAGTGTAACGAAAGCTGTGTAACTCAGTGATGGCGATTGCCAAAGCATCGGCGGCATCATCGGGCTTAGGAATCTCATCCAGGGCTAGCAGCATACGCACCATTTCTTGCACCTGCGGCTTTTTTGCGTTGCCATAGCCCGCAATCGCTTGTTTGACGACATGCGGTTTATGCTCACTGATGGGGATCCCTGCCTGCGCCAAGGCAAGCAATATCACGCCACGCCCTTGCGCAACGGTAATTGCCGTCGTGACATTCTTGGCAAAGAACAACTCCTCAACACCTGCACGATCAGGAGTATATTGTTCTGCTAAGGCTTTGACGCCCTGATAGATGATATTGAGACGCTCCCACATCGGGAGACTAGGCAGCGTTGTGATGACGCCATAATGGACGGCTTGGAGCGAACCATCTTCCAGTTCCCGTACCAAGCCATACCCTATCGTCGCCGTTCCGGGGTCAATTCCCAGCGCAAGCATCAAGCGGTCTCAAGCGCTGCCAGCACTTCATCAGTAATAGCTAGATTCGAAGCCACCGATTGAATATCATCCAGTTCTTCAAGCTGTTCCATCAGCCGCATATTCTGCACTGATTTTTCGATGGAAACTTCAGTCTCATTCTTCGCTTCCCAGCGCAGTTCAGCTTCGTCAATCTTATAGCCTCCATCATTGAGTGCCTGCTCGACAGCAGCCAACTTGTCACGCGGCGTCACAACAACAATGGTTTCCTCCTCGTCACGAACGTCATCTGCACCCGCTTCTGCGGCAACCATGAACACTTCATCAAAGTCGAGATTATTGCCTTCTAAGGTAATGAAGCCCTTGCGTTCAAACTGCCATCCTACTGAACCCGCCGAAGCAAGGCTGCCTCCCGCGCGATTGAAAACACGCTTGATGTCGGCAAGTGTGCGGTTCTTATTGTCAGTGAGTACGTCGATCAGGAAAGCAACCCCTTCGAGTCCATAGCCTTCGTAGGTGATCTCTTCCACATCATCGCCGCCAGCGGCACCAGTTCCACGCGCAATTGCACGCTCGATATTATCTTTCGGCATGTTCTCTGCTTTTGCTTTGGTAATGGCGAGTTTCAGCTTCGCATTCGCATTCTCGTCGCCACCACCTTCGCGCGCCGCAATCATAATATCGCGTGCCAAACGAGTAAAAATTTTACCTCTTTTCGCGTCTTCCGCGCCTTTTTTCCGTTTAATCGTCGCCCATTTACTATGCCCGGACATTCCGCAGCTCCATGAATGTCTAAAAATTCATCGAACGGATTTACCAGCCATTATACTCAAGAGAGGTTAGCCCGTCGAGACACGAGCAAGGTACAAATAACGATTTGCGGTTATACTAATTACAAACATTGGTCGTGGGAGGGAAGGTTACTTGGAGATCAAACTCGATGTAATGGTGATGAGCGGCGTAGAAGACGGATCGCTGCTCAAATACAATTCGAGCGGTGGTGATGGACAAACCAGCCCACAAAAATGGACTCTCACGATTGGGCGACGCGACGACAATGATGTCTGCCTGCGTAATGACACCTATGTTTCACGCCAGCACGCCAAAATCCATTGGCAGGAACAAGCCTGGTGGCTTGAAGATTGCGACAGCACTAACGGTACATTTATCGAAAACGTAGAAAATTCTTTTGAAGACACGCGCGTTCACGGCACAATTCCACTCAAATCAGGACAATTATTCCGTGTTGGACGCACCTGGTTACGTATTGAAGCGGCGGAGTAGCTATGTCGAATATTCCTTTGCGTGACATCCTCATCAGCGCCCGTCAGGAAGCCTACCGGATGCGGCATTTTTATCTCGGCGTGGAGCACTTATTTATTGCCCTGTTAGAAATCAAAGGGGGGCTTGCCAGCAGTATCATGGAAGAACATGGCTTGGCAACCGAATACGTGATTGATGCCGTTCGCCGCAAGGTCGGTAAAGGCAGCCGCCACCGTTTATGGGCAGGCATTCCTAATACACCACGCGCCGAGGTGATTTTAACATTGGCGAATGAATTGGCACTGGAAAAGTCGCGCAAAGAGATCGGTGAACAAGATTTATTAATCGCTATTTTAGAAGAGAATGATAATATCCCCGTGCGTGTGCTGCGCGCACTCAATCAGAATATAGACGTGGTTGCCGATGAAGCACGTAACCGAACGAGCACCAACAATACGCAGCAAAACTTTGTCAAAATCGATTTTGGACCCCATTTCAATCGCAATGAAGCACTTTCTGAACAGCATCTGTTTGTACTGCGGCGCATGTTTTATGGCTACAACGAGATTCGCGTTGAGCGACGATTGACCGGAGGATATACCAAAGCGCTCATTCTCGTCGTCACCCCAATCAACACTGACGAACGAGAAGACGCGGCGGTAGTCGTCAAAATCGACCAGGCAGATATTATTTTGGATGAGGCGCA
>CALMZT010000283.1 GCA_937870805.1 uncultured Chloroflexota bacterium | reverse complement strand
TCCTTGCTTTTCCCCATCCCTGCAACAAAAAAGTCGCTGTTTCTCACAACGACTTTCTTTAATCTGCCAAAGTCTAGGGGAGCACACACAGGTGCTCCCCTACGACTAACAATTAGGGTTTCTGAAAAGGGACATATGCTGCTTACTACTTGCCGACAATCGCCACAATCCGGGGCATGGGGTCGTGGTAATGGGATAGGTGTCCTATAACGCTGTGTTAGGTGGCTTTGTTCCTAGCCTGTGCAACCCAGTCCATCCCTTCAACATCATGCTGTCCGAGCGTTAAATTCAACTGCGCGGCATGTTCCTGAATATGGCGCATACTGTAGAGTTGCAGTTCATAGTAGGTGGGAGCCATCCACTCAAACTTGCAGATTTGGCGCGCCTTCTCATCTGTCAGCCCCTCGATAGCCGCTTGAGCCTTCTGGCGACATTGATCATAATACGTGCGAATCTGCGCTTTTGTGTAAGGTTGCTCCGGCAGTTTGCCGAGTATAAAGGGTGCTGGCGGGGTAAAGCCTTCTGACGAGCCTGTGAGGAAAAGGTCAGTCCAGCGAAGCGTGTGATAAGCGATAAACCAGAATTGTCCATATCGCTCATCATCGGGGTCTTTCCACATAGCAGTTGTCCAGAGTTCGTCGGGACACAGGGTTAAGGCGTCCTCAAACATATCCATCGCCGCCCCAAACTGCTTCCAAACGCCTGCCTTCAACATCGCATCCATTTGAGTACCTTCCTTTCAACTGAGTGATGGTTACTACTTGCCAACAATCGCCGCAATCCACGGCTTGTGGTCGTTGTAATGGTGATAGGTGTCCCACGGAAACCATTCGAGAAGCGCGCGTTGGTCGGTGGATTCGGGTTGATAATGACTGTAAGGAAGCAGCAAATCTTCTTCCGTCATCGTATCGAGTTTCTGCAACAGGCGTTCGTGATTCCGTCGAAGGGTTTGCATGACCTCATCCAGCGGCATGTTGTGATAGCGCTGCTGCATCACGGCGTTGATCTCGTCATCGTCGCCCTTTTCCCATATTTCCGGTGTAATATCCAATGCCTCGCGCTTAGATTTTCTTTCCAGCACCGCGAGTTCAGCCTGGTCATACATCGCAAGGTGGATAATATGATCTTTCGCTGTCCATCCGGCGGCATCCGTCGGGCGCGTAAGCTGTTCCTCTGTGAGCGACGCAAGATAGCTTTGGAGTTCGTTCCAGCTTGTGTCCAGTTGGCGCAGCACATTTTCGCGGGTCAATTTGTCTGAGTTGGTCATAACGCTCTCTGTGGAGTCAAAAGGTCAAGGATGAAATAGCTTCTAGCCAATCCCGATTTTCCACTGATCGGTGAATTGTTTTTCCAGCGCTTTCAGGTAAATGCTGGCTTTGGCATAAAAGATCAGGAGTGCCTCGTGATACACTTGAAACTGTACGAAAAGTGATGGCGTGAAGCCGTGTCCACGATCAATCTGCTTGTTGTGAATGTCATCTTCTGAAAATCCGCTCAACACTTCGTACAATTCCGCATCGAGCTTTTTGAACCATGCATTGAGACTCGCCACACTGTTCGTCGCTTCGGGCTTGGCGGCGCGGTAGCCCCAATCCTGCTTGAAAATCTTGAAGGACTGGATATAAATCTGCTGGGTTTGTGCCATTTCCTCGCACAATTCGCCTAAAGTCAGGTTATTGCCGGGGAGCTTGTAAGCCAAATCCGTGTCAGAGAGCATGTCCATCAGTTGGTCACGCAGATGTTGTGTTCCGGGAAGCTCATTTTCGACAATGCTGTTCATATGCATCCTCCAAAGCTGTGATGGGGTAGGGTAGTGGTGATGGTCACATGGTAAGTGGTGAATTTTCGCGGCATAAATAAATCGTAGCGTCTGTAGGGGCAAGGCATACCTTGCCCCTATGAACTGGAGTTTGGTAGGGGTCACATGCGAAGTGATGGAATAATCACCATAAATCGGGAGACTGTAGGGACACGATATTTTCGTGTCCACTTCCTCTTTGACCTTTAAACTTTTCACTTTAAACTCTAGCCTACTCGTAATATTCTGGCGCTTTCTTCAGCCCTGCCCACTGGTCCTTGTCATGACCGAAAATCACCAGCCCGATATGCTCCCGTTCGACCAGAGCAAGCAGTTTAATCGTACTGGCGCGGATCGCTTCGGCGTCCGGGTTGCTACCGTCGTCCTGCTCGTCACGGGTAAAGCCCTCGCCGAAGGGTACAGCGTCAATCGTCAATAAAATCGCCCCCGTTTTGGGCAGCCGCACCAGCACCGATTGATGTCCCGGCACATGCCCGCTCGTCTCAATCAGCTCCAGCCCCGGCAGCAGTTCCGTGTCCCCGTCCACCAGCCGAATGCGCTCCATTGGCTGATCCCATTGGGGTCGAATGGCAGCATAACGTGGGTTGCTCGCCGCATCCAAATGATGCACACGCTGAACAACATATTGCGCCTTCGTGAATGCCGCGTGTCTTCCGGCATGGTCGCCATCATAATGCGTCGAAATGACGGTATCAATATCGTCCGGTTTTAAGCCAATGCTCGCCAACTGCTCGATAACGTCCTGCCCATTCTCGAACTCGGATTCTCCTTCAGGCAGAATCGCCGGTAGACCACTGTCAATCAGAATATTCTTGCCGTCACCCGTTTGCACCAGATAGCACACAATCGGAATCTCATATTCCGGCATAACCCCAACTTGCATCAGATAAAGACGCTGTGGAGCAGAGGCATTTTGACTCATCATGACCGCCTTGAAATTAGACTAAATATTCTATCGCGATCTCGGTAGTGGTTACATAGTAAATGGTAACGAGTTTAAGGTCGCAATTTAGCAATGCTTCCGTAGGGGTAAGGCACGCCTTGCCCTTTATGAATGCATAGTTTCATCACTTACCGCATGACCACCACCAGGGTAATATTAGCACAGATGTGCGGTTTAATGCAAATTGACTTGTGAACAAACGTTCCGATTTGTTATAATCGACATGATATTGACCAGCTCATCACGCCAAAGGGATGCCGATGAAAACCCTCTCACAAGACGCTGTACGCGGACTGCTGATCGCCGCACAAGGGCTGCATAACGACCCGCAGCCACCCGCTACGAAAGAAGATGTCCGTTCGATGATTCGTCGGATAAACATGCTGCAAATTGACAGCATCAGTGTCGTTGCCCGCGCGCCTTATTTTGTGTTGTGGAGCAGGCTAGGCGATTATGATCCTAGGTGGCTGGATGAGTTGTTGGAAGAAGCCGCGCTGTTTGAACATTACGCGAATGCCAACTGCTTCGTGCCGATTGAAGATTTTCCGCTGTATCTGACGGGCAGCCGCATTTTTGATTGGCGAGACCCGCGCAGATGGCTGGCTGAACATCGTGACATGGCTGACAAAGTGTTGAAGTACATCCGCATTCACGGGGAAACGCGCCACACCGATTTTACGCGCAGCGACGGTCAAAAAACCACATGGGATAATCCCAAACCGGAGGCAGTTGTTCTGGATTATCTGACGTATGTGGGTGAATTGATGATTCGCAAGCGCGAAAATCTCCAAAAGGTTTATGACCTGCGTGAGCGCATTCTGCCCCATTACGAGCCGCCTGTTGTACCGCGTGCTGAGGCTCACGAACAGTTCGTCCTCTACACCATCAAGGCGCTCGGTGTGACGAAGCCTGAATGGATTTCCCACTATTACCGCCTCAAAAATACCGACGCCGCAGCCGCCCTCAAACGTCTGGAAAAACAGGATCGCGTGATGACCATCGCCGTCGAAGGTTGGGAAAAACCCGCTTATTTCCATCCTGATAACCTCAAACGAGTCGAAGCTGCCGCAGAGGGTAAAATCCCACGCTCCAAAACAACCCTTTTATCGCCGTTCGATCCGCTTGTCTGGCATAACACGCCGACGCTTGAACTGTTCAACTTCGACTTTCCGATTGAATTTTATTTCCCCGAAGCCAAGCGCAAATACGGCTACTACAGCCTGCCGATTCTCCATAACAACGCGCTGATTGGACGCCTCGACCCCAAAGCCCATCGCAAGGAGGGCATTTTTGAGGTGAAATCGCTGCATCTCGAACCCGGCGTGGTCGTTGACGACGCCTTGGTTGGAAGGCTTAAACGCCTGCTGCGAGCCTGCGCGATGTGGCACGAAACGCCGCAGGTCGTCGTCAATAATGCCAGCGACCCCGAACTCACCGAACGGCTCTCCGACTGATTTGCGGCAGCGGCTGACTTTTGACTGTCAAGTTTTTAAAAACCCTCTCCGGGAAATTTGCCTTGAAGCGAACGCAGCACCCATTGTTCCTCATCCCTTTTGATCTATAACTTTTCAACAGGACGTTTCGGTGGGATTTGCGAACAGTGCAAAGGATTCGCAGACAAGGTACAGGGCGATTGCATCAAAATCGCCAATTGGGTCAAGGAAGGTCAGCAACGTCATTGTAGGGGCGAACCTGTGTGTTCGCCCGCTGCTCAGCCCTGTACGCTTGTC
>CALMZT010000282.1 GCA_937870805.1 uncultured Chloroflexota bacterium | reverse complement strand
TGCGTGAAGGTGAAGTAGGCAAATTGCCGTTTGTGCTGCGCCGTGTGGGAACGCATTAGGGAGGCAAAGTCCGCGAATAGCTGTTGTAACAACTAATGAACATGTGTACGCGATCTTTTTGGGCGAATGCAAATAGGAGGGGAGACCGTTGGGCGCGGCACAGTCAGGGCTCTCGTGGAGAAAGTGCCAAAAGTTGTCGCAGGCTCAATGGATCGCTAGACAGTGTATTATACTTTCTTCAGCAAATCCGGATTTACCGAGGAAGCGCGGCGCGAGATGGCGGGGAAGAAAACATTTTGGGTTGACCTCGATGACCTGGATCGCGTACTGCGTGAGGAGCAAATCCTAAGCGTCAAAGTTTGGCGACGATTTTGGAACTCTCCACTGCTTGCATAAATCGATGACTAGTTGCACACGCATTAACCAATAAAGACAATTCCCCAAACTTTCAATAGTCACGGTAATATTTGGGCCTTGACACCGAACACGGTTCCACGTAGAATGGATTTTGTTTGTTCGTAACATTTCATCAAACTGTTACGGAAGGTTGAATGAAAAAGAGATCCCCTAATTCCAGCCTCCAAGACCGCATTTTGCTTTATTTGGAGACGAAAAGAATCACTTCTATCTCAGCTTTCGCGTCTGGAATCAATGTTAAGCGACCTTCGGTCAGTCGTGCGCTGAGCACATTGGCTAAACACGGCTTGGTGAATAAATTGCTTGATGGATGGACTCTATCAACTCGAGGCAAGAAAGAAGTCGAGGAACTCCGAAAAGGTCTTCCTGAGCGGGTTTACAGCAAGGGAGAGCTCATTGATCGCGTATCTGCTCAGAAGACAAGGTTAGCTCTCGCTGAACAGATTGCGCCCGCAAATGTTGACGTCCTTGTACAAGAATCGAACACGCTTTTTGCTCTCCTTGCTTCGGGACTGGCTCAGTGGGCAGAAAAGGAGTATGGGTATCCCTATCCATCTACATTTCAGGTCGCGCTAAATCGCCTCGCTGTGTTAATGGCTAATAGGGCTCAGCCTATTCCTTCAAGTTTGAGTGGGATGCTCGAGTTATTCGAGCAACCCTTACGCGCTTGGTGGCCAGCTCAGAATGTAAGTCTGCCACTCGAAATTGATCCGAATCTGCCACTGCTCTATGATGGTCTACCTGACGAACAGTTAATTGAATTTATCGCAGAGCACAAATTCCCGAAATCTGCTTCACCCCAAACTCTTCAAGCGATTATTGACCAGCAACTCATTGAGGAATTGGTGCGAAGTGGACGTGAAGATCCACATCTGCGTGGACCTGAATATGTTATCGCTCGACGCTTCTTAATCGAGCATCCATGGACAGATTACACGGGAATTCAACGAGGAACACAAAGTATACTATTTCTTGACCGTAGTTTGATACACAAGATGTATGAACCTGCTGAAGAGTTTGATCATCTGGCACGGTACGATAATCAGTACTGGGTTTGTCCCTCATGCAACGGAATACTGTCTTGGATTGATGGTTTACCGCGTTGTGCTAAACCGAGTATCTGTGCAAAGCTCTTCCCAGATTATGTTGGTCGACAACCTGTTGAGCCCAAAAAAGATCTGTTTCGCCTGCGATGGAGCATTCATGCCCGCGCGTGTCTTCCGGGCAAAACAGAGATCGAATTGTATGATTGGCTCCGCGCGAAGGCTGAGCGTCATTCTGCAGTAACTGAAGTTGAAATTTGGCCCGGAGTAGATCTCTATGATTTGCGTGTGAAATTCAAAAGAGCGAATCAGGTCTGGGCAGTAGATGTAAAGGATTACCACAGCCCCCTTGCCTTAGGGCGTAAG
>CALMZT010000281.1 GCA_937870805.1 uncultured Chloroflexota bacterium | reverse complement strand
GCCCCAACAGACGCTAATCCACGTCTGAGGATGTTCAAGGCAGCGTTCAAATCACGGTCTATTTTGAGACCGCAGTGCGGACAATCATGGACGCGAACGGACAGGTCTTTAGGAACAATCCTGCCGCAACCGGAACAATTTTGCGTGGTGCCTCTGGGGTTCACTCGTACCACACCACGACCAGCACTTTCAGCCTTGTACGTGGTGAATTGTACGAATTGTCCCCAGGCAACATCGGCAATGTTGCGGTTGATGACCTTGTTGCCGTTGGCTTGCATCTCTGGGATTTCCAACCCTTCAAACACGATCAAGCCATAGCGCTTGACCAACTGGCGGCTTTGCTGATGGGCAAAGTCTGTTCGACGATTGCTCGCCCGTTGGTAGGCATGGTTCAATGCCAGCAGCGTCTTTTCGCGCGCTTGACTACCCTTTGGCAACTGCTCCTGCTTCCGTTGCAGGCGCGCAATATCTTTGGCATCATGTTTCATCCAGCGCTGGCGCTTGATCTGTTCGCCATTAGACAAGACCGCAAAAGTCTTCAAGCCCAGGTCGATGCCTACTACTTCACTGGAGACCGGCAGGGGGCGTGGCTCAACTTCAACGCTGAAACAGGCATACCATTTGCCCACGCTGCGTCGTATCGTGACGGTCTTAATTGCCCCTTCAATCGGACGATGCAAGACGACCTTCACCTCCCCGACTTTGGACAAGCGCAGTGTGCGCTCATGCAGCACCACGCCGTTGCCATACTGGGGATAGGTGAGGCTATCATACCAGCCTTTACCCTTGAAGCGTGGATAGCCGGGTTCTTCAGCGCCCTGTTTCACACGCCGAAAGAACGCCTGAAAGGCCAGGTTCACGCGCACTTGGACGTTCTGCAAGACTTGAGACTGCACCTGTTTGAGTTCGGGCTTGGCTTGTTTCCAAAGCGGGAGCAAGCGCTGTGTCGCATACAAAGACAGGCTCTCACCACGCTGCTCGTAGGCATTCTTGCGAATAGCGAGGGTTTCATTGTAGACATAACGGCACCATTCAAGCATCTGCTCCAGTTGGCGCTGCTGTGTTTTTGTGGGTTTCAAGCGGTATTTGTAGGTCAAGTTCATGATTTTAGGTATACCACAAATACCTTAAAATACAAAGTTCGTGCGCCTAATATCCCCGGACCTGAAGGTCGGGGCTTTACGGCGCTTTTCGGTAAATCACCTCCAAACCATACGAATTGCTCTAGTGTAAATCAAAGAATGTTTCAATTTGTCTGTCTATAAAATTACTCTACAATCACGTAAGTTGTTATAAATTCTATATTCTTAAAAATTGTTTCGCCACACACCTCATGTTATAGTAAACATATAGTCCCAATTATTTCGTAGTGGGTTGGTAATTCATGCTGTCTTCCAATCAAGTACAGGCGGTACGCCTTCAATACATGACCGATGAAACGCTGCGTATCCGCCATGAAACGCATGAACGCTACAGCGTGCCCAAAGTGGATTTTCCCACGTGGGTGCTGAATTACGTCAACTGGCGCGGCGATGAGCGTGTATTGGACGTTGGCTGCGGCACAGGCAATTACTACCAGCCCCTCATCGAGCGTGTACCGGGCGTCAAGTATCTCGGTATTGATTTTTCGACGGGAATGCTCAAGAAACATCCTGCCCCTGAGAAAACATTGATGGCTGACGCGCAGGATTTGCCTTTCAATCCCAATAGTTTCGATGTGGTGATGGCGAATCACATGCTTTACCATGTGCCGGACATTGACCGCGCCATTAAAGAATTTCGGCGTGTGCTGAAACCCAACGGTATCCTCGTCACAGCGACCAACAGCCAGCACACCATGCCAGAGTTTCAGGTGTTGTTCCGTCGCGCGATTGTGTTACTGTCTGCGCCTGGCAGCGCCACGCCCGCGCAGCCGCCGATGCCTGCGCACAGCCTGTTCGCGCTGGAAAACGGCACACGGGCACTCGCGCGCAACTTTTACGCCGTCGTGCGTTATGATCTCCCCGGTTCGTTTGTGTTCCCCAGCATTGACCCTGTAATGTCGTATCTGGAAAGCACACGCCAACTGCGCGAACCCCAACTGCCGCGCGGCGTGCTGTGGGATGACGTGATGATGATTATGCGCCAGCAGATCACGCACCTCATTAATCATTTTGGCGAACTGACAGTCAACAAAGTCAGCGGCGTGCTGATTGCCAGTGATAAAGGTGGCTTCATCCAAGAGTACGTCGAACATTTGAATAAGGCGAATTCGGCGTAAGCTCAGTTCATTCTCCATACACAGCAGGGATTCATCGCCATGCTGAAAATAAACTCCTCTTCTGGATAGTCTACAAACAAACTCAGTCGCTCTAACACCCCGCGCTTGACCTGTAGGGCGATTGCATGAAATTTAATGAAAAGGCTATGAGGGTTCACAACATATTTGTAGGGACAAGCGTACAGGGCTGAGCAGCGGGCGAACACACAGGTTCGCCCCTACAACAACGCTTGTAACCTTTCTTGACCCACCCTATGATTTTGCTGCAATCGCCCTACTTGACCTGTGCCTGCACCGACGCCCCGTGCCCTGGTTCGCGTTGAGTGTGTCATAGCTTCCGCAGTCTTTGCAGTGATATTTATGGCTGCCTTTGTAGTCGTGTCCGCTGCGCACGATATTGGAATCTTCACATCGTGAACTGTTATAAGCTACAATCGTTTTTAACATGAGAAGGTTCCTGGTATAGATTTGGTTGTTTATCATAAATTGCCTTTTCATGCCGCTTCTGTCAACTTGTCTCCACTACCGAGGTATTGCATACACATGCTACGCAAAATAATCATCAACGCTGCTATCCTGCTTCTGTTAATACAGGGTATTGTTTTCGCACAAGCAGAAATCAATATTGAGTTTTACGGCACGATTCAATCTGCCAACAGCACAGCGATAGTGATTAACGGTCAAATCGTCGATGTTCGCGGCGCGCAGATCAATGTTCCACTCACTGTTGGGATGGGTGCGCGCGTTCAAGCAACCGTGCTGTCCGATGGCAGCCTCCTGGCGCGGCAGGTCGATCCACTCAGTGCCGGGCTAATTCCCGGCATTGTCGAAATCAACGGCACAGTCACCAATTTTATCCTCCCTATTCTGACTATCAGTGGTCAAACCATTGACATCACCGGTGCAGAGGTCAGCGGGAGTATCACTATCGGTCAAATCGTGCGTGTATTCGCGGTTGCAACCGCGCCGGGAGTCTGGCAGGCACGTTTTGTCGACGCAGTGGACAATGTTCCCGCCCCACTCTCGACACCCGAAGTCGGTTCACCTGGTATCTTACCTCCTGTCGCAACCTCAGAAGTGCTGCCGCCCGTCTCAACACCGGAAGTCGGCGACGATGATGACTCAGGCGGTCACGATGACTCCGATGATGATGACGATTAACTCTTTTAGGACTTTCGCTTGAAGGTTCAATTAACCCCTCTCTAAATCTCTCCCCACTGCGTGGAGAGAGACTTGAAGACCTGCCCGCTGCTGCACTTCTCGCTCTCTCCGCTGGCGTGTAAACGAAGCGGCGAGGGTTGGGGAGAGGGGTAAAAGCGAAAGTCCTATCTTAGAATCAAAATTGCCCGGTTGAAATGCCGGGCAATATTCGATTACTGGCTTGGTTAGGGCACAGTGAGCGTTATTTCACCCGCTGCATACCGTCCCGGCGGCAGCAAGTCTGTCGTGCCCAGCGGATATATGCCTACGTAAATGGTGTATTCCCCGACTGGAGTCTCTGCTGGAATCACAATCGGGTCGCGGTACAACGTGCCCACTTGCCACGCGCGCGTCGAAATCTGCGAGTTGGCAATGCCGTGATCGAGCACAAGCGGCGGCGCGTTACCCATTTGCAGGTGCAGC
>CALMZT010000280.1 GCA_937870805.1 uncultured Chloroflexota bacterium | reverse complement strand
CGTGGGAATAGTTGTCGCGGTTGCGGTCGCGGTCGGTGTGCCTGGTGTGGGTGTAAAAGTCGCCGTTGGCGGAATAAGCGGTGTGCCATCAGCAAGATAGCGCGGCAAAAAGGCCAAGTCTCCGGTCACTTGCAACAAATCACTGGCAATCCAGCCGATGATGCCGTTATCGGGGCTATCCGGCGCGTTAATTCGCAAAAGAATCCAGTCGCCCGCCTCGGTGATGCCAAAGAGATCGACAGGCACGCCATAGTTGAGCGCGGCCAAACTTGGATAGTCAACCGAAGGGCCAGCGCGCAAGTTGGAGGGCGAACGGAAAACAATGGCGCGCGCCAACGGCGCTTGACCGGGTGGCTTCCGGGCTGACGAGCCGGGATGCCACGCCGAGCACGTACCCGGACTGCTCCGTCGTCACCTCTAACCCGATTCCGTCCGCGTCTGCGATGACCTGAGGATTGGGCGACCAATGGCGTGTGCCCTTGTTACTCACGTCGCCTTCGATGGCGCTCTCAATCTCGACCGTCGGGTTTCCGTCCACGGCGACGATTTGCACGCGCTGCGCCATGACATGCGTATCCGCGAGGCTGGCGAAGCGCTCGAACACCAGCCGCACCACGCTGCCGGAGGCGGCGCGGAACAGGACTTCACGCCGCAGCACGGCGCGGTCGAGGTGCAGCGTGCGGTTGTAGCCGAGCACAACGCCCTGCGGCGGGCGCAGAATATCCTCTGCCGACATAATCATTTTGAAGGGCGTGCCGTCGATGCGAATGTGAATTGGAAGCCAGTTCGGAGCATTGACCAGCTCAGGGACGAGCGTGTTCGGGGCGTGGTCGTAGACGCCGTGAACGAGGGTCGCGGGGTTATCGCCTTCGTAGCCTTCTTCAAAAGCGCCACGCGCGCCGAGATAGCCGTTGCCGATCGTGAACAACGTCTCGTAATGCTGAAGCTGCCCTGGCTGAAAATGGAGTTCGGAAAGTTCCCAAAGCCGGTGAAGCACGTTCGTTCACTCCTTGAGTGGATGAACAGGACGGCATCAGAGTTGTTGTGCAAAACTTAAACGTTTAAATTTACATAACAGATAATCTGAATTTGCTGCGTTGTCAAGGCAGATTGAGCACTATGCACATATGCCCGCCCTGAGGTTTAAGGCAGGATGACCCGGCGAGCGTGCGGAAATGCGTGGCACGGGGATTTACAAATCGGGCGACCGAGCCGGTCACCCCTTCACCCCACCGCTCGTATACGTTGACAGCGGGAAACGCGCATGGTATTGTCGCTTTTGACCAATCAACCGAAGGATGGCTAGGGTTCCGCTGGCTGCGGTCAGGACTGGTCCGAGCGCCATAGACGGCACAAGTGCCCGCACCTTGAGGAGGAAAATGCCAGAGGGGGCAGGTTGATGCGTTTTCGCATTCCTGTTCACCCCGGCACGCTGGAGGTGCGCCATGCTGTCGACTCTTTCGCCTCATTCCCGCGCAGTACTGCAAGCGATCTTTGTCACCTTTCTGTGGTCAACGTCGTGGGTGTTAATCAAGATCGGCTTGCAGGATGACATTCCCCCGCTGACCTACGCGGGGCTTCGCTACACCCTCGCGTTCCTGTGCCTGCTTCCCCTCGCCGTGCGTAAGCCGCAAACCATGACCGCCCTGCGCGGGATGACTCTGGGCGGCTGGATTCGCCTGTTCGTCCTCGGCTTCCTGTTCTACGCTGTCACACAGGGGGCGCAGTTCATCGGGCTGGCAAACCTGCCCGCCATTAACGTCAATCTGCTGTTGAGCCTGCAAGCGATTGTAGTGACACTGATGGGCTTCCTCATGCTTCGGGAGCGTCCGACCGGCGTTCAGTGGATCGGCGGGGCGTTTTATCTTCTGGGCGTGCTGGTGTTTTTCTATCCAATTGTGCTGCCGCAGGGGCAGGTCGCGGCGATGGTCGTGGTCATCGCGGGCGTGCTTGCCGGGTCGGCGTCAACGGTGCTCACCCGCTGGATTAGCTTACGGAACGAATTGAGTCCGCTGGCGATCACGCTGGTCAGCATGGGTGTTGGCTCGGCGCTGCTGCTCGGCATCGGCATCGCCACGCACGGGCTCCCCACGTTGAGCCTGAAAAGCTGGCTGCTCATCGCGTGGCTGGCGGTGGTGAATACCGCCTTTGCTTTCACGCTCTGGAATCACACGCTGCGCACGCTGTCCGCGATGGAATCGAGCATCGTCAACAACCTGATGATGATTCAGATTCCGATTCTCGCGTGGCTGTTCCTGGGGGAAGGCATCAGCCTGAAATCGGGCATCGGTTTTGCGCTGGCAGGGGTGGGGATATTGATCGTGCAGCTTCGGCGCGTGCCAAAGCAAATTAAAGGAGTTATCGCAGAGAAACAGAGGAACAGAGAAACAGAGCCGATGGTTTAAATCCTCTGTTGCTCTGTGCTAAGTTTTTAGATGTAGCGTTCGCGGATGGATGCGCTGGCGTAGTCAAGGATCGAGACGACAATCGCAATCGCCAGCACGGCGACGCCCGCATCGCGGTAGCGCAGCAGGTTGAGCTGCTGCTGAAGCAGGAAGCCGATACCACCGCCGCCGACAAATCCGATGATGGTGGACATACGCACGTTGATGTCCCAACGATACATCGTGAAGGCGATGTAGGGCGGGATGATCTGCGGCACCGCGCCGTACATGATCGTCTGCACGCGATTCGCGCCTGTGGATTCCAGCGCCTCTATCGGTCCCTG
>CALMZT010000279.1 GCA_937870805.1 uncultured Chloroflexota bacterium | reverse complement strand
TCCCGGCGATGAAGATGCCGCCCGCCACCCAGCTCACCCCGACCGCCGGGATGAGGGCGGCCAGGACCTTGCCGAGCAGCAGTTCCCAGGTCCGCACCGGCGTCGCCAGGATCGGCTCCAGCGTGCGGTTCGTCTTCTCGCCGACGATGCTGTAGGAGGCGATCACGCTGGGGATGATCAGCGGCAGCATTTAGAACTGACCCGTGATGTCGCGCAGCGTTTCAATCACCTCTACGGTGAATATTTTCCACTTCCCGAAGCACTCATTCGCGAGAGTGGCGCGCGCATCATGGGGTTAGATGATCCTGAAATCAAGATGAGCAAAAGTGTAGCAGAGACTCGCCCGATGCACGCGATTGGTTTGCTGGATAGCCTTGACCTGATTCGCAAGAAAATCATGGCAGCAGTGACCGACACCAGTAATGAAGTACGTTTCGAACACGCTTCGGCAGGGGTACGAAATCTGTTGGTCATTTATGAAACTTTGACGAACGAACCACGCTCAAATATTGAAGCGCAGTTTAACGGCAAAGGCTATGGCAACCTAAAGCGTGAAGTGGCGACGGCTGTTATTGAGACCCTACGACCAATACAGGAAAAATATCATCGGGTGATCTTTGATGAGGGCTACTTGGATGCAGTGCTGTGTGATGGTGCAGAAAAAGCCAGCGCGATTGCGGAAAGAACGCTCGAAGATGTGAAACAAAGAATAGGCATTTCAGCAGCACCTGTTTATGAAAGAGGTTAATTAAGCATGGATATTCAACGCGCAATTGACGTACTCAGCCGCTTTGGGCACTTGCAAATGGAAGAAGCCGAAGCGGTGATGAACCAGATCATGAGCGGCAGCACAACCGATGCCCAAATCGCCGCTTATTTGATGGCGCTGCGGATGAAGGGCGAAACGTCGGACGAAATCACAGGCAGCGCCCGTGCCATGCGTGCCAATGCCCACCGCGTTCCGACAAGTGGCAACGGTGATTTGTTGGACACTTGCGGCACGGGCGGCGACAAGTCCGGTACATTCAACATCAGCACAACAGTAGCATTCGTCGCGGCGGGTGCGGGCGTCAAAGTTGCCAAGCACGGCAACCGCGCCGCGACCAGCAAATGCGGCAGCGCCGATGTGTTGGCGGCACTGGGCGTGAATCTGGAGTTGACGCCGGAACAGGTCGGTCAGTGTATTGATACGGTTGGCATCGGTTTCCTGTTCGCGCCGAAGATGCATCCGGCGATGAAATATGCTATCGGTCCGCGCCGCGAAATCGCCGTTCGCACGATTTTCAACATCCTCGGTCCCCTGACCAACCCAGCAGGCGCGACTCGTCAGCTCATGGGCGTGTTCACTGCCGACCTCACCGATATGCTGGCGCACGTCTTGGGCGAACTTGGCTCGAAATCGGCAATGGTCGTCAGCGGCTACGGCAACCTGGACGAACTCACCACCACCGGACCGAATCATGTCAGCCATTATTATGATGGCAAAGTGAACACCTACGAGTTCAATCCCGAAGACTATGGCTTTAAAGGCGCGCACATCTCCGAACTGCTGGGCGACACGCCTGAAACCAACGCGGCGATACTACGCGGTATCCTTGATGGCAGCATTCAGGATGCGCGGCTTGATGTCGTAGTGCTCAATGCGGCGGCAGCATTGATTGCGGCGGGATTAGCGAACGATTTCCCGGACGGTATTGAGCTTGCGCGCAAAACCATCGACAGCGGCGCGGCGCTGGCAAAACTCGAAGCGCTCATCAGTTGTTCACAGGGCTTCAAACAGTAAAAATTTGCAGTTTTGAGCTTGTGACGAAAACATCTCTCTGATTAACAGGGCATAACAGAGTAGCGTTTTATTCACCTGTTGGATAATAATACTGCTCTGAACGTGAAAGATTCAAAACACTGTTAGGTTCTAACCAACCCTAAACCTGAACGTTTGATGTAAGCCAAAATTGCAGTGACATATCAGGCGCACCTGGTAAAAAGAAAGTGTTTTTGGTCTTGGATGTTAAGGTACAACTATAGGCAGCATAGCATAAAAGCGCGCGAATTTGAGTTTCATTTGGAACTTTAATTCGATCTGTAATATATGAGCACGAAGTGAGCAAGTAGTACAAAGGAAACTGAGATTGTTCGTTAAAACCAATACCATCCTTGACAAAATTCTGGCGCGAAAAATCGAAGAAGTCACCGAACTACAGAAACATATTTCACTGTCCCAAATGAAAACCTATTGGCGTGAGTTTTCAGGAGCGCCGCGCGATTTTGTTTCGGTACTACATCAAGATAAGGTTGCACTTATAGCTGAAATTAAACGTGCATCTCCGAGTAAAGGGCTTCTCATCGACCTTGACCCCTATCAAGTGATCGAGCTAGGCAAAACCTATGCTGAAAATGGCGCTGCCGCTATTTCAGTCCTTACAGATGAAGACTTTTTTCAAGGGCATCTTCATCATATGCGTGACGTGCGTGCTAATGTATCTGTGCCTGTATTGCGTAAAGACTTCATTATCGACCCTTATCAGGTTTATCATGGCTATGTATGTGGCGCTGACGCTATGTTGCTGATCGTCATGGCATTGGAAGATTCACAGCTTGCTGATTTGCACGCCCTCATCACTGAGCTTGGCATGGCAGCACTTGTCGAAGTCCATAATGAAGCAGAATTGGAACGCGCGCTCAAAGTCGGCGCAAGGCTCATCGGCGTGAACAACCGCGACTTACGCACCTTCCACGAGGATTTGAATACCACCGCGCGTCTCGCCAAACTCGTGCCATCTGATGTAACCTTAGTAGCAGAAAGCGCGATTCGCAGCGCAGACGATGTGAAGCGCATGGGCGAACTCGGCGCACACGCGGTATTGGTCGGCGAAGGTTTGGTGAAATCGCGCAACATTTCTGACGCAGTGCGTGAGTTCAGCAGCCAGAAACGCGCATGAAAAAGCGCGCAAGGAGATCCGATGGTCAAAGTCAAAATATGCGGTCTCACAAGCTACGACGATGCGCTGGCAGCAGCACATGCGGGCGCGAACGATCACCGGCTTCACGATAAA
>CALMZT010000278.1 GCA_937870805.1 uncultured Chloroflexota bacterium | reverse complement strand
GTTGAAGCAAAACACCGAAAAATTGTCGCGCTGTTTGTACTGCTAGGGCTGTTTATGGTCTATCAGTTTTCTCTTGGGCATCGTGCTGAGACTGAGGGTTGGATTGCGTTCGCGCTTTCGTTGATCTTGAACTTTTTGTTTTGGATCTTGATCGGGCGCTATAACCCGCCCCGCAGCGATGATGAAATTAAGGTCATTGGCTTGGATGACTAAAAAGGGGCACCACAGCCCCTCTTGATTAACCAATGATGTTAAGCGGGATCACGTCAGCCGTTTGCAGCATGACGACGCTGATTCGTGCAGCGACAGTTTGCGCGAGCTTGAGGAACGCTTGTCCTGCGGCGGTTTCAGGCATATGTACCACAATGGGGCGACCATAATCACCGCCTTTGCGCACCTCAGCCTCTAACGGGATACGTCCCAAAAATGGCACGCCGCGTTCCTTCGCCAGCTTTTCGCCGCCGCCTTCACCGAAGAAGTCGCCTGCCATGTTTTCGACAACCCCTAAAATCGGTACGTTAAGCGTCTCAAACATTGCAATACTACGCAGCGCATCCGATACTGCGACATCCTGCGGTTGCGTGACGATGACCGCGCCTGTAAGCGGGAAGGATTGCGCTAGCGAAAGCGGCGCATCCCCTGTTCCCGGCGGTAAATCGACAATCATATAGTCGAGGTTGCCCCATTCGACATCAGTAAAGAACTGGCGGATGGCGCTGTGCAGCATTGGTCCCCGCAAGATCATCGGCTTATCGGGTTCGGTAAGAAAGCCCGTGCTGATGACCTTAATCCCATACGCTTCGATTGGCTGCATCTTGTTGTCAATGACGCGCGGGCGACCTGAGCCTAGCCCTGTCATTGTCGGAATGTTCGGATTGAGAATATCGGCATCGATTAAGCCAACGCGCGCGCCTGCCTGAGCCAATGCTGCGGCAATGTTGGTCGCTACGGTACTTTTGCCCACCCCGCCTTTACCGCTGCCTACCGCGATGATGCTGTGCATCGGCACATTGAGGCGACCATGAATGCGCCGATCCGTCGGCACCTGTGCATCCCAACCGATTTGCAGTTGCTTGATCCCCGCGACCCTACCAACCACTGCCGCGTTGCAGCGTTCCTCAAATACGCTTTTGAGTGGGCAGGCGGGTGTCGTTAAAACAATCGTGAACTTGGCAGTATCCCCCTCAACGCGCAGGTCGCGCACCATGTTCAACGAAACAATATCCTTATGCAGTTCCGGTTCGATGACGGTACTTAAAGCTGCCATCACCTGATCTTGAGTTGAACTCATGTCCTCTCCTTCAACCTCGCGTTTGACCGCGCGAAATTTATGCTCTGTAAACTCGTTTAGAGAATAAGTATAACCTTTATCATAAAAATTATCAGTGATATTTGTCACATTAGGAGTGATGAGCCTTGCCGATATGTAGGGGCGAACCAATGTGTTCGCCCAACCTAATATCTGAAAATTGCCGCTCCCTGTCACATTAGCAGAGGCAAAAACAGAGGCAGTCTTTGGTAAACTGCCCCTGAGTATCTAGCATAGGATTTACTGCTTGTTGGCTTTGCGTTCGCGGATTTTCGCCAGCATCGCCTGTTTATCAAACTTTGCGCCGGGCTTTGCGGGCGCAGGTTTTGCAGCCGTGGCTTGAGCGACAGGTGCTGCGCCAGACGCGGGTTCCGGCGCTGCTGCTGAGGCGGGTTTCGCCGCAGGTGCCGCTGCGACAGGTGCTGGTTTTGCAGCCGCACGTTCCATATAGTCGCGCGCATTGTCTGACGTAGGCGGAGTTGGCGTTTGTCCTGCTTTCTTCATGGCTTTAATGATGTCGGGATGTTCCCAACCGCCACGTGCCTTTGCTTCTTCCAGCGCCGTTGTCGGGGCAATACTGCGCCAATACGACTCTGGTTTAGAGAGCTTGTTTTTGTCGTGGATGTGCGCCGATGTCCGATCAAAGCTCGCCATCTCGTAATCATGATCCATCTTGATCGCGTCAAACGGGCAGAACTCAGCGCAAAAGCCGCAGTTCATGCAAATGTCAATGTCGATGAAAAATGCTTCAGGTTCAGGCACGGGACGCCCGGTGTTCGGGTCTTGACCGCGCACAATCCAGATACACTGCGGCGGGCATACCTTCGCGCAGATACCACAGCTTGTACACCAGTCATGACCGGGACGCTCAGGATGATCGGCGTCCTCCGTCACCAGAAACGGCACAAAACGGAAACGCTCTGGTACTGCTAACTTTTCGTCGGGGTATTCCACCGTGAAGATACCCTCAGCCTGCAAGCCCTGACGTTTTTCAAACTGCTGTTGTCCAAGATACTTCTTGCCAGCGAAACGCAGGTCACTGAGATATGTATTCACAAAGTGCTTAAAGGTGACACTCAGACCCTTTAATAGACCCATTCCGTTCATAGTTACTCCTTAACGTAGCCGTGCTTGAGGAGTAAGCGCTTACTCCTACTCATTGCTCGTTACTCATTGCTGATTAGCGATCTGTTTCACCAAGTACGATGTCGATGCTGCCGAGAATAGCAACCACATCCGCGACCTTGTGACCCTTGCACATCGCACCCAATGCTGTCAGGTTGATGAAACTTGGGGCGCGCACATGATAGCGCCAGGGATTCTGCGGACCCTTCGTTGCTTCCTCACCAATCCCATTGGACACCACGTAGTAGCCGAGTTCGCCCTTAGGATTCTCGACGCGCCCATACGACTCACCGACTGGCACGCGCGGCGTATGCTGTGAAGGACCAAAAACACTCTGTCCCTGCGTTGCTTCGAGACGCGGCAAAATCTGTTTCAGGATACGGATGCTTTCGCGCATCTCATCCAGACGAATGAGATACCGATCATATAAATCGCCGTTGTAGCGCACCGCCACATCAAAATCCAGTTCAGGATAGATGCTGTACGGATCAGCACGCCGCACATCGTAAGGCACACCGCTGGCACGCAGCAGCGGACCTGCGCAGCTATAGGCGACTGCCATTTCCGCAGGTAGATAGCCCACGCCAATACAGCGCGTCTTGATGATCTCGCTCTCGGTGATGAGGCGGTCAAGCTCATCAATTGAGCGTGGGAGACGATCATTGATGAGTTCTGTCAGATAATCCATGGTGTTGAAATCACGAACTTGGTCGTTGAGTAGATTCGCGACGCCACGAATACGCTCTGGCAAGTCTTTGAACACGCCGCCGAAGCGCATATAGTTGGGCATCATACGGCTGCCAGCCGTCGCCTCGAAGAAGTCCAGGATTTTCTCGCGTTCGGCGATTGCGTACAGCGCCGGTGTGAAGAATGCGCCGAGATCGTTGAGGAAGAAGCCAATCGCCCAGTAGTGGTTGACGATACGGGTCAATTCCACCATCAACACGCGGATCACTTCTGCGCGATAGCTCGGCGGTTGCCAGCGTGCGCCTCTTGCCAAAAGTTGTTCAACGGCGAGAGCGTAGCCCAGATTATTGCTCATACCGGAGATGTAATCGAGGCGATCTGTGAAGGGCATATTATGGAGGAAGGTGTTACGTTCCCCGATTTGCTCGTGGTTGCGATGTAAATAGCCCATCACTGGCTCAAGCATTTCGATAGTTTCGCCGTCCAGCGTGACTACCATGCGGAATACGCCATGTGTGCTGGGGTGATGTGGACCAAGGTTGACGATAAGGCGATCTGTTTTCAGCTTGGTTTCGTCATCTAGGCGCTCAACATCAACACCCAAGCCCATGCCGCTGTACAGGGATTCTTCTGAAGTATCATTCAGTCTGGATAGATCAAGATCAGCGGGGTATTTGACATTGTGTCCGTAAGCGTTGCGCTCCTCGGAACGATGCACATAGCCAGCGGGCCAGCGGCTTCCGAAGGGCTTGTGCTCTTCTTCATAGTACGCTTCTTTCCAATCCTTGCGCATCGGATGACCGTCGAAGCCTTCCCACAGCAAAATGCGCTTCAGGTTAGGATGCCCATTAAAGCGAATGCCATAGAGATCCCAGATTTCGCGCTCCTGGAAATCTGCGCCGGGATAGACGCTCGTCAGCGAAGGGATTTCCGATTCATTACGGTCAGTCTGCGCCTTGAACACCAGCGCGGGACCACCGGAAGTCCGATAGGCATGATACACCACTTCCATATGGTCAGAGATGCCGAGATAATCGACACCCGTGACACTGGAAAGATAGTCATAGCCTAATTCGTCGCGCAGTGCCGTAGCCACTTCGACGAGTTTGTTCTTATCGATGACAACGCCCGAATAACCCTGCCGCGTGTCGTCAGACACTGCATCAGGGAATTTCTCTTTCAGCGCGGCGATAGTGTCAGCAGTCGTAGTAGTTGTGATCGGTTTATCTACCATGTTGTTCTCCTGAAATAACCGCGCTTATCACTTGTTCGCTTTGCGGGCGCGAATCTTTTCGAGCATTGCCGCTTTATCGAACTTACCCGGAGCCGTCGGTTCCACTGACGTTGCAGGCGCGGCGGCAGCAGGAACTTGAGCAGGGACAGCAGCTTCCTCGCTTGCCTCTTCGGGTGCGGGCGCGCCACCTTCAGCAACGCGTTTACGTGCCAGTGCTGCTTCACGCTTGGCGAGACGTTCAGCTTTCGCCGGATCGACCTCTACGGCAGCAGCAGGCGCGGCGGCAGGTTTCGGGGCTGACGGTTTCTTAGGCGCAACAGGGATCACCTTGGGTAGTTCACGCACGCCATACGGCAGACCAGCGGCAGCACGTTCCGCTTGCTGGCGAATCAAATCCATTTGGCGTGGGTCGATGATGTCAGGACCCAACACAGGGATCGGAGTTGGCTCGGAAGGTGCAACACCGTACCAGGGCACATCGTCCATGTTCGCCAGTGATTGTCCGTCGATTTTCTTTTGCAATGAGATCAAGCCGTACAGCAGCGATTGCGGGGTAGGTGGGCAGCCGGGAACGTAAACGTCCACCGGAAGATACTTGTCAATGCCGCTGACGACGTTGTAGCCCTCTTTGAAGGGACCGCCGCCGCTGGCACATGCCCCCATCGCCATCACATACTTCGGTTCCGGCATCTGGTTATAAAGTCTTACTATCGGTACTACCATTTTCTTAGTAACCGTTCCTGAGACGATCATCAAATCAGACTGACGTGGGCTGCCGCGCATCACCTCCATGCCGAAGCGTGAAAGGTCATAGCGTGACGCCGCTGTCGCAATCATTTCAATCGCGCAGCACGCCAAACCGAATAACAGCGGCCACATTGACTCGCGGCGCGCCCAGTTATAGATTTTAGAAAGACTGGTGATCGCTAAGTTGTCTTGCAGTTCACCAGGGACAGGAAACTCAGTGCTGTGCAAATCACGAAGTTGCAGCTCACTCATTAAAACTTCTCTCCTCGTACCATTCGCGTAGAATGTCTTGCAGGATTTGCTCCGTCACCATCTCTGGATCATCCGAGAAGTTTGGGAGTCTAATAATCCATTGAAATAACTGCTCAATGCCAACTGTTTCTACATCCACCTCCGAGTATTGTGCCATCAAGGCAAGAACAATCTCATAAGTGTTATCCCAGTACAGTGGATTGGCGTCATCTAACATAGATTACCGCATCTTAAAAATAATTTCGAGCAAAAAATAAGACGATTCTAGCTTTCTTAATGTGACAGGGAGTATAGATTGTGGGTAAATGATTGTCAATAATTTCACAAATGCATATCTGAATTATAGCTTATTTTATTTACATTATCTACCTGAACTATACTTTTCACACACCTATCTGTCACCTTCTATAGAACGAGCAAGTAGCGATTCAACAGTAAGTGATAATCTATTTCCACGACACGCTTTTGTAGGGGCGCAACATGAGCGTGTTTAAAAACTTATACTGCATGTTTAACCCCGCTCTAAATCTCGCCGCTTCGCTTACACGCCAGCGGAGAGGAGACCTAAAACCGTGCGCGTACCCGTCTTGCTCCCCCCTCCCCCGCGAAGCGAGTGGGAGAGGGGCAGGGGGTGAGGGGTTAATCAAGCGCTCTTTTTAAACACCCTCATGTTGTGCCCACAAGCCCGTCACTCCCCATTTACATTACACTTGGCATTAAAGTTCCTTTTGAAACCCAAATACCACCTATTCTCTGCTACACTTTACTATAGAGCCAACAAGCGCAGCTTCACAAGGAGGTCGCATGACAAAAATTTGTCTTCCACGCTCAAATTTCACCGAAAATTGCCAACGGTTACCTAAAACCTTTCAATTGACCAATCTCACTAATTATTCAGTAAATTTCCTGTTCCTTTACTGCTTTGTCGGCTTACATTTAACTTCAAGGTTGGTTTGCGGTATGATTTTTTTGCTGCCTTCCGCTAATCTCCCAATATAAGCAAAACACTAAAGCAAACGTTACTCTGATAAATGTGTTTTTGCAGGCTAAAATTTGAGTCATTCACTAGCTATTATCCCTTATTCTGCCTTGATGACCCTCGCCCCTTCCACCGCTACCGTCGTGTGCAGCGCCGTCGCTCCAATCTTCGCCTCGTCGTAGCCCGCTTTCATCGCTGCCGCCACCCGTTCTGCTGTCCCTTCTGCGTCGCACACCGCGCACAGCGTCGGTCCTGCCCCACTGATCACCAGCCCCAACGCCCCTGCCTTCTTCGCCACGACCCGCATCTCCGTCAGCAGAGGCATCAGGTGCGCGCGCGCAGGCTCAACCACGCCATCCGCTTCCATAGCGCTTGCCATCGCTTCGAGGTCATCCCGGTACAGTGCATCCATCAGTCGCGCGACGCCCGCCGTTTGCGCCACCATCATTTTGAGTGGGATTTCCTTCGGCAGCGCTGCCCGTGCCTTTGCCGTCGGTACAGCGACGTTGGGCGTGACCAGCGCCAGATGCAGGTTCTGCGGCACAGGCAGTTGCCTAATCTGCTCAGCGCTTGTGCCCGCGACCAGCGTAATGCCCCCGAACAGCGAAGGCGCGACGTTATCCGCGTGGTAGCCGCTCACTGCCGCTTCCCCTTCCAGGCACGCCTCTAACAGTTGCGCGCGCTCCAACGGCTCTCCGAACAGCGCATTCACGGCAACCGCAGCCGCAACGGCACTCGCCGCGCTGCTGCCCATGCCACTCGCCAGCGGCAGGTGTTTGTACACGGTGATCTTCACGCCGCGCTTCGCATCCAGCGTTTTTAGCAAGTGATTGGCAGCGACTGTTGCCGTATTCTTCTCGCTGCTTCGTGGCAGCAGTCCATTATCGCCTTGAATGTCCACGAGCACAGCGCCCGGTTTATCGCCCCATTCCGCGCGCACGATGTCGCACGGCTCTTGCAGCGCGAGACCTAGTATGTCGAATCCCACCCCTAGATTGGCGACTGTCGCAGGCGCAAACGCATCGACTCTGGCAATTGCGGTCAAAGGTCGTTATCCTTTTAGTGTACAGGCGATCAGCGGCTAGGTTCGCTGATAGCTGAACCTGCCAACTGACGACTCAAAGCGAGGCACGAAATGGCGAGTATCTTACAGTGTATGCAGTGCGGTCAACAATACCCCATTATGCAGGTCATTTACAACTGCGAGACCTGCGGCGGGTTATTGGACGTTCAACACGATTTGACCGCCCTTCGCAGCACTGTGAGCCAAGAACTGTTCGATCAACGACTCGGAACGCTTGATGCGCCTTATAACAGCGGTGTGTGGCGCTTCAAGGAGTTGATTTATCCCGACGTTGAGGATCGTCACATCGCCAGCCGTCCCGAAGGCAATACCAATTTGTATCACACACCGCGTCTGGCAGAGTGGGCAGGGCTGCACACCCTCTATCTCAAGCACGAAGGCGAGAACCCCACTGGCTCGTTTAAGGATCGCGGGATGACGACAGGCGTCACACAAGCGCGCGCGCTAGGCATGAAGCGTGCAGCCTGTGCCTCAACAGGCAACACCTCTGCTTCACTGGCAGCGTACACCGCTTGGACGGACATGGAAGGGATAGTGTTCTTTCAGGACCAGCAGATTGCGATGGGCAAGCTGGCGCAGGCGATTGCTTACGGTGCAACAGCGGTTCAGATCAACGCAGACTTTGATCGAAACCTCGAACTGGTGCGTGAGGTCTCGCTCAGCCTCGGCATTTATGTTTTGAACTCTGTGAACCCTTTCCGCCTGGAAGGGCAGAAGACCATCATGTTTGAGATGCTTCAGCAGTTGCGCTGGCAGGTGCCCGATTGGATTGTTTGTCCCGGTGGCAATCTCGGCAATAGTTCAGCATTCGGCAAAGGCTTGTTTGAACTATGCCAGCTAGGCTTAATTGATCGAATGCCGCGCCTGGCGATCATTCAGGCAGAGGGTGCGAACCCCCTCTATCGCAGCTATCAGAACAATCTCGGCGGCTATGAACCAGTCCATGCCGACACAGTGGCAACAGCCATCAAGATTGGTAACCCCGTCAATTACGCGAAAGCGGTGCGCGCACTGCAATGGACAAACGGTGTCGTTGAACAAGTCAGCGACCAGGAGATTATGGACGCGAAAGCGCTCATTGATCGACAGGGCATTGGCTGCGAACCCGCGTCAGCCTGTTCGTTAGCAGGGTTGCGTAAGCTGATCGAAAAGGGCATCATCCGTCACGACGAAACCGTCGTCGGCATTCTCACAGGTCACCTATTGAAAGACCCTGACGCCACGATCCACTATCACAACAACCAAATCGCTGGGATTGATGCACAGTATCCCAACAAGCTTCATCATGCTGGGGCATCCGTTGAGGAACTAACCCGCATCCTGGATACACCCGTAAAAGCGTAAATTTTTCACTTGTTAAGGCGCGATTCTTCAAGAATCGTAATACGATATTTATAAGCAGCATAATGACTTGCCTGCTGCAAATGTTCGATTCTCAGGTGGAGAGAAGCAAATGAAAAAAACTATTTTTCGACTCAGCCTTATAATGTTATTGCTTTTATTGGCTCTGCCGCTGACTTACGCTGCTGCGCAGGATGAGCAGCAGCTAACGACTGTGGTTGATGTCTCAAATGGGTATGTGATCTCAGTGCCTGATGGCTGGGATGTGGAAGAGGACGATCAAACGGGTGGTTTCACACTCTCGAATGATGAGATGACGATCTTCGTTTTAAATCCACTTCAGGTCATTGAGTTGGTGGATGTTGCTGACGATACCGAACTCGATGATTTGCTGATCGATCTCTACGATGAACTCTACGGTGAGCGTCCGCGCCGCCGCGACATTGAAGCCATCGAAATTGATGGACGTGAAGCCGTCAGTTGGAGCTATCAAGATGGTCGATTTGATGGAATTTTCTATATCGTTCGCCTGAGCGATAACACGTTGGGCGCTGTTGACGCTTACAGCGAAGAAGTAGATATTGAGGATGTGAGCGAGTTGGTCACTGCGATTGTTACATCGTTTGATGTGGGAGCAGAAGGGCAAGTCGTTTCGTCGAATGAGCCTGCTGAACCGTGTTTCGTCAGTACCGATGAAGAGAATTCGGTGCAACTGCGCGTTGGTCCTGGCAGCAATCGTTCTGTCATCGCCTTTTTGGATGCAGGCGAAGAATTCCAGGTCACTGGACGTTTCACTGCCGATGATGACAGTGTGTGGTATCAGTTAGACAAGGACGAGGTTTTACCTGGGACTGGTGCCAACGAAGTATGGGTTGCTGCCGCTGACGTGGATGAGGCTGGCGATTGTGCAGCCGTCGTTGATGCGTCTGCGCCGCCGATTATCCCTGGACAAACACAGCCGCCAGTGACCACCGATAATCCAGATGACAGTACTGATTCAGGTACGACGGCAACCATTGTTCCTTTAGCGGGGCGTTGGACTGCTACTATGGCTAGCACCACAACAGCTTCTTGCACGGGAACTCAGACCGTTACGTTCGACAGCTCTGAAGTATTTCCTGATGGACTGAGTTTCACCGTATCCATAAGTTCAGTTGCGGCGGATGGCTCATCGCTCGTCTTAGATGGTGAGAGGTTTATACTTCAAGGTAATGGCTTTTACATTGGACCATCACTGTTCAACTTAATTGATCTTGATAACGCACAGACTTACGTGAGGGCAATTTCTCCCACGACAATGGTAGGTACTGTGGTGGCGAACATTACAATCAATAGTAGAGGGTGCAGCCAAACTACAGAGAT
>CALMZT010000277.1 GCA_937870805.1 uncultured Chloroflexota bacterium | reverse complement strand
CGGTATAGACGTTCCATGATTGCGCCCAAAGCGCGCGGCTTCTGCCGATCAACCAGTAACCGGGCTTAAACGCTGCGCTGCCGATAAGCGGCAAGGATGCGATTTGTTGATTCAATCCTAGCGCGCCCGTCCATTTGCCGTGTGTGAAACCGCCAATACTGGCTACAGCTTTGACAATACCCGGTGCATGCGCCGCCAGCAGCAGCGCGGCAAAACCGCCTGTTGAATGTCCAATGACAACTGCGGGCTTATCCCCTGCCAAACGATACAATGCTTCGGAGAGTACACGCGCCAGCATCTCAGGGGTTATGTCTTCTTCGCGGAAGCGCGGCGGCATGACCGCAGGATAGTGCCCGGGCAGGGACAGCGCATACCAACGATAACGCTCTTTGAAGGTCGCGGGCAGGGTCGCTTCCCAAAAATCGACTGAACTGGTAATGCCGTGAATGAAAATCATGGGCGTGTTGGGCTGGTCTTCGTTGTACGCGCGCGCCACTAACTTGTGATCTTCAATCCACATTTCAATCGTTTTTGCTGCCATGCTGCCCCCAAGCAAAATGGTGATTCGTTGTTGGTAACTCACCTTACGCAACCGTTTGCTGTTGTTGACGCTGGCAGTTCAAAACTGCCCGCTATGCGCTTTGGAAACCCGTGATGCTCTTTAACTATTTAATACGGCGTATGGGGATTGTAGGGGCAGACCAATGTGTCTGCCCACCATCGGGCGCACACGCAGGTGCGCCCCTACAGACACCTTGTTTTACGCCGTCTTTAATCGTTAAACTGCATGAGAACCTGTTTGAAAATTCAATTTTGAACCGCCAAGACGCCGTCGTTGAGTACAACGCAACGCCAAGCAAGAAAGAGAAATTGAACCGCCGAGACACCGAGAACACCGAGAAAAGAGGTGAAAAACCGCTTTCGGCAAACGTTGCATCCTGCATTATCAAACAGGTTCTTATGCTCTTTAACAAATTAGTCTGCCCTGTATCGGGCGCACACGTTGGTGCGCCCCTACGAAACTGTCCGTATTTAATCGTTAAACTGCATCTTCGGGCTTACAACGCGCGTCACAGGCAGTTCAAAACTGCGAGTGTCCATAACAGCGAACGGATGCGTAAGGTGAGTGATAAAGATAATCTGTCTTGCGAGTAAAAACCACAACTCATCACCTAAAGCGCATCACCCTTCATGCGCGCAGCACGAAGATACCCCATCCCATGTAGTATCTTCCATACTTTTGATATGCTGCGCGGTCACGGTCATTCCACGTGCGTAAGGCGTCGGCGTCTGTATCGTAGGGATGCTTATCCAGCCAGCGCTCAACGGTTTTGAAGCGCTTCTCCATGTAGTCATCCCAGCCCTCGTGTGTCGCCAGCAGCATATCGACCAGTTCCACGCCTGCTGCTTTGAAGCGCGCTTTCGTGCCGTCCAGCGTGTCAAATGTATCTTTCTCAACGCCCAAGTCGGTGTAAGCTTCATCGGGCGGCAGTTCATTCCAGTAGGGTTCGCCGACAATCAACGTGCCGCCTGCATCATGCAGCGCGATTTTCATTAGTTCCAGTGTGCCGAGCAACCCGCTACCAATCCACGCTGCGCCGAGACAGCTTACTACATCGAACTGATGATAAGCGACAGGGTAGTCGGCAGCATCGCCCTGTACCCATGATACTTTGTCCCACACCGCAAGATCAAAGCCGCGTGTGCGTGCTTCTGCGATAAACACCTGACTGATGTCCACACCGACGCCGACAGCGCCGTAATGCAGCGCCCACTGGCATAGCATTTCCCCCTTGCCACAAGCGAGATCTAACAGGCGCGTGCTCTTGCTGACACTGCACATTTCACCTAGCAGCAGCAGTTGTTCCTTTGTGATAGGATTTTGGATGCGGTGTTCGGCTTCCGCGATTTCATGAAAACGCAGGGACATAGGTTGAACCACCAAGAACTCAAGAACGCTAAGCGGGTAAAGTTAAACGTTAGTCATTATGCTAGTTCGATTGCTTGTGCATCACCTGCCGCCTGTGGCTAAAGCCGACAGGCTAGGGTTAAAAATACCTTCAAAGCCCACTGAAGGGGCTTGTTCTTGCGTCGCTTTGCGGTCAATCCAGCGCCTTTTGCCGCTTAAGAATTTGTTTCGGTAACGTAGCGTTAACCCCTCTCCCCGTCCCTCTCCCCGCCAGCGGAGAGAGGGGAAATACGAAGGCACTTGCTGTACTTACCGACTCTAAAAGTTAATCTGCATTGGTGCGCTTCTAAATTGCTGTTCAGCCTGATTTGAGACCGCGCAAACTGCATGGACCTAGTAGAACGAACTAGCATAACAGCTAAGTGGAAAGTCAAAAGTGAAATGTTTTCTCACGCTAGACTTTAAGCCTTCCGCTTTGTACATTGTTTTTCCAATACTGATACACTATTTCTGCGCGCTGGCGATGATCGTGATGCCAATTCGTCACCTGCGTATAATCGTGAAAGGCGAGGTCGGGCGTTTCGTGCGATGGTTGCAGACTCCCGCCGATGGGCACGCAGTAGTAGAGCAAGCCGTAACCTGCATGTGGTCCTCCACCACGCTCCGGGAAAAACGGCATGATACCGATCAACTCGCGGACTTCGACTTCTAAACCCGTTTCTTCGCGTACCTCACGCACGATATTCTCTTCCGGCGTCAGTCCAATCTCTGCCCAGCCACACGGCAAGCACCACGTTCCATCGTCGCTGCGTTTGACCAGTAGAATGCGTCCATCGTTGTCAAAGATCGCCGCATCAACGCCCACTTTCGGGGTGATATAGCCGAGTTCCCTGCGAAAGCTCTCAATGACTTGCCCTTCACTTAATCCAGTGAGTGGGGCATATTCGCGTGCCGCCAGTTGCAGCAGATGTTCGTAGCGTTCTTTGTCATAGGGATTCTGTGTGTAGTAAAGCCCTGTCGTGGCAATTGCCCGAATCTGGTCGAGCAACAGTAAAATGTCACTCACAGCATCACCTTCCCACCATCGACGTTGATTGCCTGTCCTGTTAAGTAACGCGCGGCATCAGAACACAGGAACAATACGAGTCCTACCACATCTTCTGGCAATCCTAAACGTCCCTGTGGGATGTCTGCCAGCCACTTCGCCATCTGCTCAGTGTTTTGGCGCAGGTGCTGCGTCATTTCGGTTTCGATCACACCGGGGCACACGGCATTCACGCGAATGCCATACGCCGCGAATTCACGCGCGCACTCACGGGTGAAGCCGATGAGTCCGGCTTTGCTGGCGACATAGCTGGCGCGGTTACGCAGGGGAATATTGTGTCCAGCAATCGACGCGATGTTGACAATCACTCCTTGACCGCGTTCACGCATGATGCGTCCGGCGGCGCGGCTGGTATAAAAGGCGGCGCTCAGGTTTACGTTGATCGTACTTTGCCACTGTTCGTCGGTCATTTCCAAAATCGAGGAATGCGGCTCAATTCCCGCGTTGTTGATGAGAATGTCAAGCTGCTCCCAATCGTCCATCACCTTGTCGATGATACGCTCGACTTCGGCGGCGCTGCCGACATCGCCTGCATAGGCTTGAGCTTCGCCAGAGAGAATGCTGGCGGTAAGGGTCGCGGTTTGGGGGTCAATGTCGTTCACGGCAACCGTCGCGCCACAGTCGGCAAGCCCCTGCGCAATCGCCTTACCGATGCCGCGCCCCGCGCCTGTCACGAGCGCGACCTTGCCTGCTAAATTCACAGAAAACATCCATGTTCCTTTCGGACAAAAGTCTTTATGAGTTTACCATACGATTGAGTACCCAAAGGAAAAGGTTGAATCAAAAATCCCCTCGCCAGTTCTGGAGAAGGGATTTTGAGTTGAGTTGAAAACCTAGTCTGACGCCAACTCGCGTTCCGGTGCAAGTGGGATGAGCAGGTGGAACGTTGTGCCCACATCTAACTGGCTGGACACCCAGATTTCGCCATGATGCAGCTGCATGATTGTCTGCGTAATCATCATGCCCAAGCCTGTGCCCGGCTGTTCTTTGGCGCGCTGATCGTCGCTGCGGAAGTAGCGCTCACGGAACAGCTTGCGCAGGTCGTCTTCGCTCATGCCAATGCCCGTATCGGATACTGTGCAGTACAGATAAGGGCTGCTGTATTTCACCTTCTGTTTGCGGTTTTTGTTGCGTTCCGTCAGTATTTCGTCATCCGACTGAATGACCTTCGCGGTGATGGTGATTGTGCTTTCGGGTGGACTGTACTTGTGTGCGTTGCTGACAAGGTTCGTCACGACCTGAATGAGACGGGTTTGATCGCCGAGCACCAGCGGCAGGTTTTCGGGCACGTTGATGATGATTTCCTGCAACTTGTCCTCAAGCTGGCGATGGAACGGACGCATCGTTTCGACCACGACGTTGCGGAAGCTGATTGGCTCCAAATCGACTTTAAGCTGTCCAGCTTCGGCTTTCGCGGCATCGCGCAGATCGTCAATGATGTGTATATCGTCGGCCGCACGGGAAATCTGGTGTTGAACGTGTTGCAGAAGGAATATCTGCGTGAAGCGCCTATCGGCCGGTTCCCGCCGAAAACACACCTTGAAGTTAACGCAGCGCTTTCGGATGTCACGACTGCCGGCGCTTCGTTGCAGTCGAGAATCGCGTACGCGTTTTGGTCGGGTCGTCCGTATCTACTCAGCCCCGCCGACATCAAATTGGACAGCAATATGAACTTCAACGTTCAATTGAACTGGCCCGAGGGCGTGCAAGCGATTACGAACGCCGGACGCATCGGCGTTGTGCTCGATGGCGTGATGTTCCGTAAATCGCAGTAAAGCAAGGGCGCTGTAAAGGTTTCGCCCGGTTTTCCTGATTCAAAACCGGGCACCAATTTTAACCTTTGCGCCAGAGAGGAAAAATTTTATGAAACACGCTAATTTACCGCAAGTGCAGTACGTGGAAGACCTGTTCGTATATGAACAGGATTTTAGCTCGCTCGCCGCAAATGGATCAGCTACCGCGAACGTCGCTGTTCAGGCTGATTCAGATTTTAAGTTGATGAAAATGACGTATATGGCCGATATCGCGGGCGGCGCAGTAACGGATGACGCGAGAATTATCCCGCTTGTCACTGTTCAAATTACGGACACGGGCAGCGGTCGCGCTCTTTTTAGTACGCCTATACCGATTCCTAACATTTTCGGCACTGGCGAAATTCCGTTCATTCTCCCGGTAGCGAGAATTTTTAAGGCGCGCTCAAACATTACTGTCGCGGTTGCTAATTACAGCGCCGGCACGACTTACAATCTGCGCCTGTCGCTGATCGGGACCAAAGTATTTAAATTGGGGTGAAACGCATGCGCCGACGTATTCATAGGGGTCAACAAGAACCGTTTGGAGGTCGCGAAACGCCGTCGCAACCTCCGACGTATGATCCGTCGTCACAAGCCGATATATCGTTAGCACAAAAAAAATACGTCACAAAACCGGGTACCGTTCCCGTAGACGCTAACGTAATAACAACGTTTGACGCAAGGCCGATTAATGGCCGAGATTTTTCGCAACTAATTTATTTATCGTCTAGCAATATCAACACGAACGCGTCAATAAGCTATACGGTTCCCGATGGATATATAGGAATTTTGCGGTGGTTTTCTTATGAACTGTCTATATCTCAATCTCTCGGTTCCGATTACATGGACGTATACGGAAATTTTAACGGCATAGGAGCGGGGCCGCCGCCTAACGGCGCAATAACATCGGTTACGATAACATCCGGCGGCAGTCCGTCGCCGGATTTTTCTGGCGTACCTTTCGGGACATCTGTCGATAGACAGCCGTGTTACATTTTATGCGAAGCGGGCGCGCAAATTGTTCTAACGTTTCGTTTGCTGTCGAATCCATCGAATTGGGACAGCATACACGGTGGATGGATGCAGCTCTACGGCAATCTTATTTTAGACACTGGCCGACCGCTGGAATTTGAGCCGGGAACATCTGAACCGTATCCTGTTTACCTGAAAAAGAGGTAAAAAATGTTTTTTAAGCGCCTGTTGCCTGTTTTTCGAGCGAACACTGATCCGAACGCGGTAGGAGCGGCCGCAAATAACACTCCCGTTCCGGCGCAGTGCGATTTATTCGGTAATCTATACACGATTCCAGTAGTATCAATCGGTGGCACGCCGTCTAAAGTACAGGCGACAGCGCTGGGGTCAGAAGGTCCGGTTGATGGCGCAACCGTAAATGGTTTAAACGTCGCCGGTTTTGTATACGGATTTAACGCTGATTCTACGCGAAGCAATCCCGGCGGCCAGGGGCAGCTAGAAAATTGGCGCAACAATTTTAATTCTACAATTTTAGCGTCGGCTGTCAGAAGCGCGAACAACAACAGCGGCGATCAGATAAATTTTAACGGCAAGGGTTTGCATCTGACGTTTAATATAACGGCCGTGCCGGGAGCACAAACTGTCACACTTACTTTGGAAGGTAAAGATGAAACTAGTGGGCAGTATTACACCATTCTGGCCGGCGCTGCACAGGCTGCGAACGGAACCTTTATAATGAGAGTTTACCCGGGACTAACAGCGGCGGCCAATTTAACGGCGAACGACATTTTGCCGAGACTTTGGCGGGTTTCGATAGCGCATTCTGGCGCTGGAAATTTCACATATTCCGTAGGCGCTTCAATAATTTTATAGCGATGAATCGCAAAATATTTTTGCTTGGTTTAATTGGCCTGGGAATCTTTCTAATTTCGCTACCGAAAACGCGAGGGTATATTGTGGAAGCGTACGAAAAATTGAAGTCGCTAATCGCGGGCGAGGAAGGGCTTTCACTTAAGGCGTATAAGGATCAAGTTGGAAAATGGACTATTGGATACGGGCATTTAATTCGGCCAGGCGAACCGTATCATCCATACGGACCCATCAAAGAAATAACACAGGATCAGGCCGAAAAATTGTTCATGCAGGATATTGCTAGCGCTGAACGTTGCGTTAAAAACAATGTAAAACGCTCTTTAACAAACTCCCAATACGCGGCACTTGTGTCGTTCGTTTTTAACGTGGGGTGTACCGCTTTTACAAATTCAACGCTATTAAAAAAACTAAACGCTAACGATCCGTCAGCGGCACAGGAATTTGATAAATGGGTCTATGGTACCAATCCAAACGGCGAAAAAATTAAGTTGGCCGTATTGGTTAATCGTCGGTTGCGTGAACGTGATTTATTTATGACCGCGTAGGAGGTACTTATTTATGAACATTTTTAGCTTGATCGGAAAGGCGTTGGGTTTGTTAACGGGCGTTTCAGGTTTCGGCGCGGCGTCGAACATTGCGACAAAGGCCGTAGGCACGGTCGGCACGGTTGCGACTGTCGGCGGCGTTGTTGCGTGGATTTTCGGCCCTGGCCGCGAAATGCAGATCACGCTTAATTCGCTCGAACTAGCCGGGGTTGTGCTCGGGGGTCAAATGGCCCTACAATGGGCGTTGAGAAAAGACCCTCCATCGAGCGGGGGCTAATATGCAAGACGCGATTATCATTTTGGGCTTGCTAAATTTCGTTATGAGTTTAGGAGGGTTCGCTTTTTTGTACTTAAAATTGAGCGAACGGCAAGCGCGAACGGAAACGCATATTTTTCATATCATGCGAAAACTTGATATGCGAACGCGCGCAGGATCACGAGAAAGCGCGGGCGATGATTTAACAGGTTACAGCGGAATCAGCGAAACATGAGCAACCCTAACGCTACCTTAGGCGAGGTCGTCAAGGCGATAACTCAACGCGCATATAATGACGACGAAGTCGAATATCTATTGGCCACGCTTGCGGAGTATTATCCAAACGCGTTAACGCTGGATGATGAAAGCGATGACGACGAGGAAAACGACGATTTTGTTGACGAGGG
>CALMZT010000276.1 GCA_937870805.1 uncultured Chloroflexota bacterium | reverse complement strand
TATGGTGGCAGCGGGCGCACAGGGTATTCTGCTGGTGCCTGCCGACTCGTCAGCGATTGTGCCTGCTATTGAGGCGGCACGTGCCCAAGGCGTGATCGTCATCGCGCTCGATACGCCCACCAACCCGGAGGATGCCACCGATGCGCTGTATGCCACCGATAACTTCCAGGCGGGTGTGTTGATCGGGCAGTATGCGCGGGCAACGGTGGAAAATCCTGATGAAGCAATCATTGCCTTGTTGGGACTGCCAGACGGCATCACGGTGAATGAATTACGACAGGGCGGCTTCCTCGAAGGCTATGGGATTACTGAGGACAGCGCTCAGGTGGTGTGCGTACAGGATACACAGGGCGACCAGACGCTCGGTCAAACAGCGATGGAAAACTGCCTGGTTGCCAACCCCGACATCAATCTGGTCTACACAATCAATGAACCGGCAGCGTTTGGCGCGTACACCGCGCTGGAAAATGCAGGCGTGCAAGACAACGTGACGATTGTTTCGGTGGATGGTGGTTGTACAGGTGTAGCCGCTGTCGTTGATGGACGCATCGCGGCGACCTCACAGCAGTATCCACTGCGTATGGCGAGTCTCGGCGTGGAAAATATCGTTGCAGCAATCCGCAGTGGTGAGCCAGTACCTCCCGGCTATACCGATACGGGTGTAACCCTCATCACTGATAATCCTGTTGAGGGTATCGAGAGCCAGGGCGCGGTCTTTGGGTATCGAAACTGCTGGGGCGAGGCTGATCCCGCCGTCATGCAAATGGCTATGGCTGCTGGTATCAGTGAACTGGGCGAAGAGGTCATCGTAGGGCTGATTACAAAGACGGAAACCAACCCATTCTTCGTCAAGATGCGCGAAGGCGCGCAAGCGGCGGCGGATGCGTTGGGTATTACGCTGCTGACGGCATCGGGTCAGTTCGACACGGACAATGCGAGTCAAGTGACCGCCATCGAAAACATGATAGCAGCGGGAGCGCGGGGTATTCTGCTGGTGCCTGCCGACTCGTCAGCAATTGTGCCTGCTATCGAAGCGGCGCGTGCTCAGGGTGTGATCATCATCGCGCTCGATACGCCCACCAACCCGGAGGATGCGACCAACGGGCTGTTTGCCACCGATAACTTCCAGGCGGGCGTGTTGATCGGGCAGTATACGCGGGCGACGATTGAAAATCCTGATGGGGCGATCATCGCTTTATTGGGCTTGCCTGACGGCATCACGGTGAATGAATTACGACAGGGTGGTTTCCTCCAAGGTTTTGGTATTACGGAGGACAGCGCTCAGGTCGTGTGCGTGCAGGATACGCAAGGCGACCAGACACTCGGTCAAACGGCGATGGAAAACTGCCTGGTAGCCAACCCCGACATCAATCTGGTCTACACGATCAATGAACCGGCGGCGTTTGGCGCGTACACCGCGCTGGAGAATGCAGGTTTACAGGACAGCGTGACGATTGTTTCGGTGGATGGCGGCTGTTCGGGTGTAGCAGGTGTCGTTGATGGACGCATCGCGGCAACCTCACAGCAGTATCCGCTGCGTATGGCGAGCCTCGGTGTCGAAGCGCTGGCGTACTATGCTCTCACGGGTATAGCGCCAGAAGGTTATACCGATACGGGTGTCACACTGATCACCGATAATCCTGTCGAGGGTATCGAGAGCGAAGATACCGAGTTTGGCATGGCAAATTGCTGGGGCTAACCAACTAGTAGTACAATAACCGGAAATTGCATACCTGTAGGGGCAAGAAGGATACTTTGCCCCTACGAAAATGTGTGTCATTCTCATTTTTGATCTACTAGTTTTCAGTCTTTACATGCGATGGTGCTAGGATAACTAGCACCATTATTTTGCACAGGATGTTATTTCATGGCGACATTAACGAAAAAAGAGTTTTCTTTGAATTCGATTGTGATACCTGTACGACGCCTCATTTCAATACCCAGTATTGGACCTTTCCTGGCGCTTCTTGTGGCAGGTGCCTTTTTTTATACTCAGAATGAGCGTTTTATTCAGCCAACCAATTTTTCGTTGATCTTGCAACAGACCAGTTGGATCGCCGCGCTGGCAATCGGTCAAACTCTCGTCATTCTGACAGGTGGGATTGATTTGTCTAACGGGTTGGTGATGGCACTGGGAACCGTCATCATGACCAAAATGGCAGTGGTGAATGGAGTAGATCCGGTACTGGCGATTGTTATGGGGTTTGTGGTCATCATGGCTTTCGGCTTACTCAATGGATTACTGGTTACGCAGCTAAAGCTACCGCCTTTCATTGTGACACTAGGGACACTCAATATTGCCTTTGCGCTTACACGTCTTTATTCCACAGCGACCATCACCGGATTGCCGCCTATTCAGAGAATTTTTGGCGAACGGGTTGATTTGTTAGGCACGAGCTTTACCTACGGTTCCCTGTTTGTCTTTGTGCTGTATGCTGTGATGTGGTTTGTTCTGCGTGAGACTGCTTTTGGGCGGCATGTATACGCCGTCGGCGATGATCGTGAAGCGGCGCGTCTGATGGGTATACCTGTGAACCGAGTGCTGGTCCAGGTGTATGTACTGGCGGGATTTTTCTATGCCATAGGGGGCTGGCTCCTCATTGGTCGCATTGGATCAGGCGACCCCAATGCGGGTCAAACGGCAAATCTGGACAGTATTACAGCAGTCGTCATTGGTGGAACCAGTCTTTTTGGTGGACGTGGCAATATGCTTGGAACGCTGGTGGGGGCACTGATCGTGGGTGTTTTTATCAACGGTCTCCAAATCACCGGGGTTGACCCGCTCTTTCAACGCCTGATCACGGGTGTACTCGTCATTCTAGCGGTGACGTTCGACCAAGCAGTATCTAAAAAGGCACGCTAATCATGGCAGAGCAAAATAATAAAGACCAACCCGTGTTTGAAGCGCGGAGTTTAGTTAAACATTATGGGCATGTTGTGGCATTAGATGGTACAGACTTTGAACTCTATCCGGGCGAAATCCTGGCTGTTATTGGCGACAATGGTGCAGGCAAATCCACACTGATTAAAGCCCTCTCCGGTGCGCTTCAGCCTGATTCAGGGGAGATATTTCTGAATGGTCAGCGTATCCACTTTAGCAGCCCCAGCGATGCCCGTCATCAGGGCATTGAAACGGTTTACCAGACCCTGGCTGTGGCGCCATCCATGAATATTTATGAGAATTTATTCCTGGGGCGTGAGGTCCGTCGCCCCGGTGTAGTGGGTTCTGTTTTTCGATTATTGGATAAGAAGCGCATGTTGCAGGAAGCAACAACTCATATGCAGCATCTTAAGTTCGCCATTCAGTCGATGACGCAGCCTGTGAGTACACTTTCTGGCGGTCAGCGGCAGGGGGTTGCAGTCGCACGTAGTGCGGCATTTGCCAAAAACGTTGTCATCATGGATGAGCCAACGGCTGCCCTCGGCGTAAAGGAATCGGGCATGGTGATTGAGTTGATCCATAATGTGCGCGCCCGTGGCTTACCTGTAATCTTCATCAGTCATAACATGCCGCAGGTATGGGAACTGGCAGACCGCATCCATATCCAGCGTCTTGGCAAACGTATTGCCGTGATTAAACCGAATGAGTACACAATGTCCGATGGTGTCGCCATCATGACAGGTGCGATGGACGTGAGATAAGCATAAGTAATCATTCCTGGAGGAACTTATGAAACGTTTAGAAGGCAAAATCGCTGTTGTGACGGGCGCGAGTCGCGGCATCGGGCGCGCGGTAGCGATTGCGCTGGCATACGAAGGTGTCCACGTAGTCGTCACGGCGCGCAATGGCGACGAACTCAACAGCCTCGTACAGGAAGTTGAAGCGTTGGGCGTGCAGGGACTCGCGGTGGCGGGCGACGCCAGCGAAGAACCTGACGTGAACCGCCTGAAAGATGAAACCCTCGCTCAGTTTGGGCATGTCGATATTCTGGTGAACAATACAGGCGTCGGCAAGTTCGGCACGCTGGAGACGCTGACGCTTGAAGATTACGACTGGATGATGGACACCAACATGCGCTCAACCTTCCTCGTGAGCAAGGCGTTTGTGCCCGCCATGAAGGAGCGCGGCAGCGGGTCGGTGATTTTCGTCGGGTCAGTGGCGGGCATGAAGGGGCTGCCTAACGAAACCATCTACTGTGCCTCGAAACACGCACAGATGGGCTTTGCACAGTCGCTGGATTTTGAATGCCGCGAAAAAGGCGTCAAAGTGAGTTACGTTGCACCCGGCGGCGTAAATACCTATTTCGCGTTTGGCACCGGGCGCACAGAAGGCGATCCCCAGTTGCAGGAATATCTGGATTCGGAGGATGTGGCGGATGCGGTGGTTTTTGCGGCTGCGCAGCCACCGAAGGCGCGTGTTTTTTTAATCGGGATGCGCCCGATGCGCGAAACGCTATGAATCAAGTTCATTTTTTTAAGGCTCATGTTCAAAATGAGTGCCTTGTAGGGGCGCAATATGTTGCGCCCTTACTCAAGAACCGCTGTTTGCACATTTTCTGGACAAGAGCCTTCGCTTATATCAGTGATGCACGGACGAACAAGGGGATTAATCCCCCTTGTCCAAGCGAAAGTTCTATGTTTAAATGTCCTTATGCCGCATAAATTTATCCTTCTTCTCGCGTTCGTCGCGCTGCTGTGTGCTGCATGTACAGGCACGCCAACGCCGTTTGATCTGCCAACGCTGGCAGTTTTACCCAGCCTCACGCCTCAAGCACCTGCCGTCGCCGTTGAGAGTACCGCCGTCGCGAGCACAACCGCATCGACACTTACCACTACCACGCCCGGCAGCCTTGAGGCAGTTGCCACCATCACGCTGCCTGTGCCCACAGAGCAGTTGCAAGTGTGGTATACGTCGGCAGCAACGGCAGTGTATGCCTGTCCTGAAACGACCTGCGATGTGCTCACCAACTTTCCAGCAGGGGTGCAGTTATTCGTGATTGTCACCGAGAATGGCTGGCACGAGATTTTGCTGGCACGGCAGCGCGGACGCTACGTTGAGGCGCGGCTGACGACGCAAGTCACACCACAGCCTCTGACGGCGACGGCTGCCAGCGCACAAATTGTATCTGGTGGGGGAGGCAGTGTGCCGCCGGGTGCCATTCCGACAGGGCAAGCGGGTCCACCCACAGCTAGCATTGACGAGCTACCCCCTGATTTAATTGATTTACCGCGCGCCACGCAAGGACCGACGCCAACATTTGATTCAGTGCCGCCGATCACAGGGCTGCCAACCATTCCCGTTACGCCGCCGTTCGGAGGGCTGCCACCCGGCGCAGTGATTTCAGGCACGGCAACACCTGCAAACACACTCTTTCCGCCCAACGTGACTGGCGCGCCGACGGCAACCTTTATCTTGCCGAACGTCACGATTGCGCCGATCACGCCATCGGCGACGCCGCGGAGTGCGCCGCCCGGCGTAGACCCCAATCTGCCGACAGCGACGCCCTACAACCCGCGTCCGCCCGGCGTATAATTAAGATTGTGCTGCGTAAGGGTATGGCACGCCATGCCCTTACCGATCTGTCTGTGCTCTCCTCTCATAACATTGATAAATATTTCATAAAAGGTTCACAACTTTTATATGTTTTTCATGGTATAAAAACAGTTAAAGAAAAATTGAGATTTAACATGACGGCGACCCAAAAACACCACTTCAGTTGGATTCGCTTAAATTCACGACAGCGCACCTATCAACTGCGCGCGGGGCGCAAAAAAGTTATTTCCTTGACATGGCAAAATATACGCGGCACTTGCGCGACTGCCGAGGCACGCGGCGAACGCTGGTATTACACCTGCGTAGGTTATCTCAGCAAGCAGGTGGTCGTACAATCTGCGGAGACGGGGCGCGTCGTCGCCATTTTCAAGCCCGGCGCAGGTGGGGGCGTGCTGCGCTTCATGGATGGTGGTGCTTATACGCTCAAGAGCGCACATCCTCTGCATCCTGAAATGTTGTGGACAAACGAGCAGGGCGAAGCAGTGCTGCGTTTTAAGGGTGACTTTCACTTTAAAGCCAAAAGCGGCGGCGTGGATTTAGTCGATCACCTCGCGTTTGACTCAATACACGAAAGCGCGCTGTTAATTTCGCTCGGCTGGTATTTGATGGTCAGTTCACATCTCGACATGGCGCTGATCTTGTAGCAGACTACGCAATAATCACAATACTCTCAAACAACTTTTGTCCCAATTGTTATATGTTGCTTCTTCAATATATGGCTAATCATAGCGGATGCTGACAGTTTTAAACTGTCAGCATCCGCTATGTATTTTGAAACCCATGAATGGGTTCAATATGGATTGCAACCTCTTCAGAGGTTTACCAATTCCTACTAGCTCTGGGTTTTGAACCCGGAGCGGAAAGTTGCATCAGGAGAATCAATCAAATGAAACTGCGTCTGCCTCCCCGACAGCCACTGCATTTGCCCGTCGCGCAGCACAGCGTCTTCTTCTAAGGCGATACGCACGATTTGCCCGTTCCATTCGCGGACAGCTTTTTGCACATTGAGTTCAATTGAATAGCAGGTATCGTCGAACAGTTCATAATCGCCATGACCGGGAACGCCGCCTTGCTGAACCCACAAGCCAATTGTAGGACCTGCTGCGTGCCCGTGATAGCCGATGGGGTGGCTGTAGATGCTGGGCACTAAACCTTCGCCCTTTGCCTGTTCCAGCGCGTCGTGCAGCACTTCATTGCCTGTTTTGCCCACTTGCATGGCGCTCATGAGGATGTCTTGCAAGCGGTTGCCATCTGCCAGCGCGCGCTTCAGTCCGGCGGGCGCGTCGGTTTCGTCCGACTTCAGCACATAAGCGTGCTGCTGGTGATCGGTTGCCAAGCCTAAATAAGTGAACCCTACATCGCAGTGCAGCAAGTCGCCGTGCATAATCACTTGGCGCTCGGCATGTTTGACCATTCCCGGCGCGGGCGCGTCAAAGCCCTTACCCAACGCCTGGATTTCCACCGTCGGCTGAAACCACGCGCGCAAGCCAAGATCCTGCATTCGCTGGCGAAACCACCACACCACGTCATCGGTTGTCGTCACGTTGGGGCGAATGATCTTGCTGCTGAAGGCTTCGGCAATCAAGCGCTGCGCCATCTGCACGATGCCGGGGTATACGTCGAGTTCTGCCGTGATGCGCCGTTCCAGCCAACCGACGACTACTCGTTCAGCGCTGCGCACGCAGCCCATATATTCTTCACCCAATGCCGCCGCCATCAAGCCATATTCCTGATACGACAAGCCATCGCTAAAGGCGAATGTCTCGGAGAAGTTCAGTCCAATTGTGCGCGGGTTGTGTTCACGGACGATGCGCGCGAGGCAGGCGAACTGGTCTTCTTCCTCTGGCTTCCACACAGGCGTATAAAAGCCCGGATGTCCGTAGCGATCAATCGACAAGCGTTCAAATTCACCGTTTACATCGAAGCTGAAAACGAGAATCGTGCGGCGGCGCGCGCTCATGGCAGGTTCGGGCAGCAGCGTCATTATCACGGGGTCTTCATTATATTCGCGCGCATCGACAATCCACATGTCGAGTCCTTCACGGCGCATAATTTCAGGCAGCACAGTGTTCAGGCGTTCGGACAGCCAGGCGTTGCGAATTTCAGCTTGCTTGCGCAGCGGCAATATCATCTTGAGTACCAAAAAATCTAGGCTCATGTTCAGAATGAGTGACGATGAACGAAGGCGGCGATGAAAACAGGTGAAATCGCCTTGAGATTGACACTCAACTCGTGAAGGGCAACGTAACCAGGCAGCTAACGCTTATGGACCCCGCGAAAAGGACGTAGAAAATTGCGCAACCCCGTCCACAGTCCTTCCTGGGTGTTAGTATGGGTCTCAAACCACCCATCGTCATCGCGCGCCCATTCCCTGATGCCATGACAAACCGTTTCTCGTACTCGCTTGAGTGCGTTGTAACTGGCATAATCGTCGCTGTACACCAACGCATCGGGCTGAGTAAAGTGCTCGACAAAGGAACACAGCGTCAGGGTTTGTGTATTGCCGACCACGCGCAACCGAAGGTGTCCTGTCTCACGCCCAATCACCCCCAATACTGGGGGACGGTCATTGGCATAGGTGCCGCGTCCGCGTCGTTTGTTCGCCCAACAGCGCGCGGGGTCCAGCGCATCGAAATGCTCATCCACTCCGCACTGGCTTTTTCGCTCATGAGATCGCTGATTGGGAAGTCCATACTCCCTATTCTAGCTCGTTTTCACGCATTCTGAACATGAGCCTAAGCGAAAGTCATGAAACAGAGAAGGGGCGAGTTGTGTACTCACCCCTTTGTACTATCGTGTTACGGAGTTGGTGTCTCTGTGGGGACTTCAGTGGGCGCTTCCGTTGGCACCTCAGTGGCCGTCTCCGTCGGTGCTTCCGTTGGCGCTTCCGTTGGCACCTCAGTTGGGACTTCAGTAGGCGCTTCTGTCGGCACCTCAGTGGGCGTCTCTGTGGGTACTTGTGTGGGGACTTCCGTCGGACGTTCACGTTCACCGCCGATGACGAAGCTGCCTGCGATGTAGAAGGCGTCAATGGCGACTGATGCGCCGTTGACCGGGACAATACGCAGCGTGTGTTCGCCCGCCGTCAAGCCTTGAATCTGGATCGCCAGCCCATAATGCGTCTCAGCGTAGCTGCTGTTGATAACCTGATTATTGTAACCGTCGAGTTCCACGATGAATGAGCCGTAGCCGGGTCCGCCGATGTACACCACGTCGATACCCGTTCCATTGAAGGTCAGCATCATTGAGCCGGATGTGCCTGCCGCGTTACTCGCGTAGCTGCCGCCCAACGCAGAGGCGTCCTGTATGGCGCTCCAGTTGCCGGGGTTGCGCATCACGCCGTCGTTAGCCTCAACCATCTGCGGCGCAATGCTTGCGGACAGCGCGTAAAGTAGGTTCATTGAGCTGAAACTGCCGATGCCACCTTGACTGTATCCGCGCACATGCCAGTTATAAATCCCGAACGGAATAACCGTCGTGGGTGTGAAGTTGCACGTTGGCGTGCAAATGGTCGGCGCTGAAATCCACTGCGTGAAGGCGACGACCTGTTGACTGTTGATGAGTTCGAGGTTGTACCATGTCGCATTGGGTACTGTATTCCAGGTAAAGGTGGGACGGTTGGTCAACACGATGCCACCATTGATCGGTGTCACCAGCGTTGGCGCATCAGGTGCGGGTACGTTGACGGTGAATGCTACCAGCGATGACCAGGCACCCAACCCTGCGGGATTGGACCCCTGTATATAAAGGTTGTAGCTGCCATTCGCCAGCGTGACATCGTTGAGCGCCAGTGTACAGGTTGAAAGATCACAAATCTGGCTGACGTGATACCAGTTATTTTTGATCGTGGCAGCTGCCGAAGTGAGATAGACGTGATACTGGGTCACATTGCTGTCGCGAGTCCACGTTAAAACCGGATTCGGAGTGTTGACCGTGCCGGGGGTATTCACAAGGGGCGCGGCAGGTACACCAGTGAAGCCCAATGAGAAGTTTTGAATCGCGGACATCGTGCCCATGCCGCCCGGACCGTAGGTTGTGACATACCAGGTGAAGCTGCCGTTGGCGATGCTTGCCGTCGGTGTCACGGTGCAGACGCCGCCTGTACAAATGCTTTGCGCGCTGTACCATGCGGTGCCCTGTCCAGTCGATGTGACCAAATAGTAATAGGAGGCGTTCGCCACTTCGTTCCAGCGGTAAAGTGGGCGATCTGTCGTAATCGTGCTTAACGGGCTGACAAACGACGTGACCGCCACCGGCGCAGCAAGACTAACCACTAAGTCCGTCGGATTCTGCACCGCAGCAGTGATGCCGCCATCGCCGTAAGCCGTCATCCACATGCGATAGGTGCTGCCGCTGGTGAAATTGTTGCTGAGTACGACGCTGCACAGACCAGCATTGCAAAGAGCGCCTGTCTTTTGATACCACTGGTTATGAATGACAACGTTGGTCGTGGTTTTGATGAGCACATTAAACCATGATGTATTGGGGTCATCATTCCACTCGACGCGCACAAAACCATTTGCCTGCTGGATCATATTCATACCAGTGGGCAGCGCAGGTGAAGGCACATTCACGGCGAAGGGCTGTGGAGGACTCCAAGCCCCAATACCGCCGGGACCATAGGCTTGCACCTGATAGTTATAGGCTGCGCCGTCCAGCAGGTTGACAGGCGATACAGGTTGACAGACAGTTCCCGTCGGCGAACCGCAGGCTTGTGTGCGGGTCAGCCACTGATCGACGACTGCCGCGCCGCCTGCTGCGGGCACCACATATAAGTGCAACCAGGTCGCGCCTGTCGGAGCATTCCAATCAAAAGTAGGACGCAGCGTGCTTAAACCACTCGGTATGTTCAGCGTTGGCGCTGCGGGTGGCGCGGCGTTCAGCGTGAAAGTTCCCATCGTTGACCACGCCCCCGTGCCACCAGCCTGGAGCCAGGCACGTACATAGTAGCGATAGGTGCCATTCGTCAGGCGCGCGCTTTCGCGAATAGTCGTCGGGTCAAGGTTACAATTGAGACCTGTGCAATAGCCCACCGCGTCAACAACTTCGTTGATTACCGTTTGGTTCGCGGCGTTTACGACCATCAGGTAGTAGTGGGTTGCCCCCGTGAGACCTGTCCACGAGTAAAGGGGATTGCCTCCTACGGGGGTCACAGTGCCCGTCGGTCCAACGAGGGCTGGTGCGGCAATCGTGAAGCTGGCGCTAAAGGGCGTAAATGACCCGGCAGAGCGGTTGGTTTCCGAAATCGTTGGGGCAACGCGGTACTTGTAGCTTCCCAGCGGCAGCGCAACGTTAAGCTGTCCGCTGCAAGTCGTGCCGTTGCAGTTCCCCCCAAGATTAAACCACTGGGTTGTGACAACAGCGTTGGTGCTGGCATTGCGCACTTCGACGAAGAAATAGTTGGCAGGCAGGAAATCATTCCACGTCAACACCGGACGTTCGGGAATGGTCGGGCTGGCGGGCGGCGGCGGTGCGATCAGCAGGTATTCGGTAAGCTGCACGGCGCGGAAAGCATTGACACGTCCCCAACCGGAAGCATAATCGAAACCGGGTCCCATATTCGAGCCGACAGTCACATCGTTAGCGCTTGCCGTCAAAATCGTCTGGACTTCGCCACCTGTTAGGTTCGGATTTTCTGAAAGTATCAAGCCCGCGACGCCGGAGACAATCGGTGACGCGCCGCTGGTGCCGTTCATATAGCCAGTGTAGTCCGTGGGGTCAGAGCCATCAGCACCCAGGAGGTCGGTACTATCCAGCCAGACACCCGGCGCAGCAATATCCATTTCGGGACCTGCGTTGCTGCCCCAATAATCCTCATAGCCATTGCAGACATTTTCAAAAGGTGCTTTGTGCTGGTCGCACTGATTGGTCGCGCCGACAGCCATGACGTTTGGCAGGTTCGCCGGGTAAATGACGGGTTCATTATAGTCGTTGCCTGCCGCAAAGACGACGACTGCCCCCAGGTAAGTTTGCGTCCCGGCATTGTAGCGTCCATAGTTGACGGCGTTATTGATGGCGTTGGTAATTCCGGTACTGGGAAAGCCGCCGCCCCAACTATTGTTCATGATCGCTGCCCCATTGACGCGGGCGTGATCAAACCCTTGAATAATGTTTGAGTCCAGGAACTGTGTGAAGCCGTTATTTAGCGTATGCGCAATACGAATCGGCATGATGGTGCAGTTCGGGCATACGCCTGACACACCGACACTATTATTGGTTCGCGCGGCTGCCAGCCCTGCCACCATCGTCCCATGTGCATCCCCATACAGGGACCGTTCCATTGGAGTTTCTGGCGAGGGGTCGGTGTCGTCGTTCACAGCGTCAAGTGGATTGACAATTTGTGCCGCTAAATCGGGGTGAGTAATTTCAACGCCAGAGTCTAAGATGGCAATTTTGATGCTGGGAGAGCCTTGCTGCAAGTCCCACGCTTCAAAGGCGTCGATGTCGGCGTCGGGTGTGCCACCGAATTGACCCGTGTTATTTAAATGGTATGAAATGATGGGGTCGTTCGGTACGAACTGAAAGCGTGGACTTTGCTCCAGACGCAAAAACTCTGGCGTGGCATACAGGGCAGCACCGCTTGTCTGGTAGAAGTTCGCCATGTCCAGCGCATTTCTGCCGGAGGCGCGCGTCACTTGCAGAACGTAGAGATTGTCGAGGTTGTTCGTCAATTTCTCGACGCGCTGTACCCCATACTGCGCATTGTAGGCGTCTATTTGTGCCTCTGTCATCGTGGTCGGGAATGAAGCGAGGAAACGATCTGTGACGACGTGATAAATGTCGCTGACCTGAAAGACAGGCATCGCCCATTGTATTCCAGACGCCGCTGTGAGTTGAACGGCGTTGGCGGTGGCAATACCATTACTGCCCGGTGCCAGTGGGATGAGCATCACACCCGGTAAATCAGTTTCAATGGCGTTTGATATATTCCCCACGCCTGTGAGACCGCGTAGCCCTGCGGCGTTCACGGCACGAGTTCCCGGTGTGGTGCGGACAGCAATAAAATCACTGCTGGCTTGAAGTGTTACAACTTGACCATTAGCGTAATAAAAATAGCCTGTCCCACTCTGCTGGGCGCTGACTCCCGGAATAATGACCACCGTGAGCAGCAGCAGCAGGGCGAACAGGACCACAAAACGACTACGATACATATCGCCCTCAATTATAAAAAAAATTTGGTTAAGAGTATCTTAATCTATTATTTACAGCCGATCAATGCATGTAGCATGAAGATTTCGTTAAATTTCATTACTTTGGTACTGAAACTGCAATAAATCGCCAGTTACTTAGTTCTGTATGTCTATTTATTTCAGACCCTGCTTGAACCGCTAAAGTAGTTAAAGTCGATCTGTTGCAAAAGTTGTCCATTTTTGAGAGAGCACACATTGGTGCTCCCCTGCTGATGTTACGCAGGTTTAGCTCGAACAAGGGGTTTAAACCCCTTGTTCACAGGTTCAGGGTGCGTAAGGTGAGTTAACCGAATTGAGGTTAATGTCTAATCGTCCAAGCCGAGTCGTCCGCGCAGATAGTCGGCGCTGATTTGCAGCACAATATCCATCGAGTCGAGCGTGATGGGCTGCGCATCGCCCACAATCGCGCGCACAGCAGGCGTCTCAAACAGCGCGTATGCAGTTTCGTCGTTGTTTTGCAGCGTCGTTTCCAACGCCGCGCGGTCAAATGGCAGGTCGTCGCTGGCGTAGGCAAAGCTCCAGCCTGCCGATCCCGACGTGATAACCACGACTTCATTGAAATGAACGAGCAATCCCGCTGCGATGCGCCGTGAAACGAGATCATCAGGCGCGAAATTACTTGTGAGGTTGACGACAAATACGCCACCGGGGTTCAAACGTTCGGCAACCTGCGCGAAAAAAGGCTCTGAGTACAACGTTGCCGTCTGGATGGTAAAAGCGGCGGGCGTATCGGTGGCGACAAAATCATAACGTTCATCAGTGTTGGCGATGTAGTGCCTGGCGTCGTCTACGATGATCGTGCGGTTCGTCAGGCGGCTCATCCAGTTCACGGCGTCGAAATAGCGCACACTGGCATCAATCACCATCGGGTCGATCTCAACCGTTGTGACGTGTCCTGCGTAGTAAGCGATAAAACGTGCCATCTCCATCGAGCCTGCGCCAATGACCAGCGCGTTTGGTGGACGCACGAGGAAACCGGGCACGCTGCCCATCAGCACGTTCAGCCGTGAGCCTTCGCCGGGGTCATAATGCTGCAAGCCATCGAGATACAGGTAGCGCGACCCATCAGGCGCTTCCAGTACGTCCACTTTCTGATAAGGGCTGTAGCCGGTGAACAGCGTAAGTGTGCCTTCTGGTAAGCCGCGAAGCTCTACATACCACAGCGCATTGCTCCACATATTGACCATCGGCAGTACCACAAGCCACGCCGCGCAAAGGATAGCTAGTGGAATAACATAGGGTAGGGGCAAGACATGCCTTGCCCCTACATCATCACCCCGCAGCGCCCACAGCAGTACCAGCACGCACGCGCTGTACACAACGTAAACCGCCTGTATCCCTACTCCCCCAAGCAGCACCAGCGTCAGCACGCCCAACGCCGAGCCGATGAGTTCTATGGCGTATAAAGTGCGCAGACTCCCCTCCCCGCTGTCCACGAGTAACGGCAAAAAGATGCTGTAGGGTGCGGAGACGACAAACGGTGTGAGCAAAGGGAGGATGACGAATGCCAGCGGATAAGCGTATATCGCATTCAGCGCGACGACCAGCAGGCGAAACCAGATCGGCAGCGAGAGATGCATCACTAACGTCACGACGGCAATAGGAATGAGCCACGAACGGCGCACACGTCCTGATAATCCATAGCCTAATGATAAGCCCGCGAAATAGCTGATGCTGACCAGCAGCACGACGAGTTCCGTGCCGAGCAGCAGCGCTGTCAGTTCGCGCACGAGCACCCACTGAATGAGGATGAGGTTGATGCCGCCGCAGAATACCACCAACAAGGTTTTGCGCTTAACGGTTGCAAACTGTGTGCGTATAGTATGATGTTGCATAGTGGTTTGGAGGTACTTATGAACGTTGTGATTTCGGAAAAACGGGTGTTGATGCTGCTTGCCGCCGCCGCACTTTATTTGTGTGTCCAGAGCTTTGCGGCGAAAGTCTACGAATTTTCACTACCCGTCAATGGTTCGACGCCATTTATCTACTATACAGTGTTGTATGTCAACGTCACCTTTGAACAAAACTTGCCCTCATGGTATTCGACGCTGCTGTTGGCGACGACTGCCGCGCTGATTGCGCTGATTGCTAAGGCGCATCACGTCAAACAAGATCGTTTCCGATGGCGCTGGACAGGGCTGAGCGTCATATTTTTCTACCTGTCACTGGACGAAATGACGGCGCTGCACGAACGCTTTACTGAGCCACTGCGTACCGCGCTCAATACGGAAAACTTCCTTTACTTTGCATGGTCGATTGTGGGCGTGATCTTTGTACTCATCGTGGCGGTGCTTTACTGGAGATTGGTGTGGGCGCTGCCCAAACGCACACGAAGCCTGGTCTTCCTCGCGGCGTTCGTTTATCTCGGCGGTGCGCTCATCATTGATGCCATCAGCGCCTTCTGGTTTCGTGATGACGCCTTCACACTCATTTATCACGCAATAGCGACGGTGGAAGAATTCTGCGAAATGATGGGCATCAGCCTTTTTGTCTATGCTCTGCTCGAATATTTGCGTAATTATGCGGGACAAATCCGTTTCACATTTGTGCCCAACCAGGTAGCTATTGAACAGAGCGTTGAACAAGGGGGTTAACCCCCTTGTTCGTGCTCGACGTCTCTCATTGAACACTCTGCTGCCGTGTAAAGGCAGTTCTAACTTCCGCCCATTCCCATTCCGCTGCCACCATCGCCGCCATTGTTATTGTTACCACCCCCTTCGCAGCGGCGACGCCAGCCGTTCGCAGGTGCCCAGGCGGGCGGCGGGTTGGAGCAGTTGCCGTTATCACGCCACACAGAACCATCATCCCCAATCACCACATCCACATCGACAATAATGACGGTGACGGCGATAATCACAATCGTCGTGCCCGTGCTGGGTCCAAGGTTGCCTTCGATACGCACGATGTCGCCCACCTGAATCACGACCAGAAGCGGATCGCTGGGGTCAACTTCGATTTCAAAGCCATAAATCACGATGATGTTCGCGGTGATCGACTGAACAGGACCTTCGATGATAATGGTGATTTCCAGATCATTGTGATGTTCGCAATCATCGTCGTCCTCGTCGTCATTGTCCCCATCATCACTGTGGTCGTCAGCGCAGACTTCAGGGGTGACGTTGGGTGTGACATTCGGCGTCACATTCGGCGTCACTTCGGGCGTGCCGTTCGTCGCCTCCGGCGTCGTCACAACGCAATTCGGGATGCTAAGACCTTCGTTGATAGAAACAATGGTGTTCCCCAACGCCGTCATCGACTGCCCTGATGCTGAGGTAGGAGAGACGTTATAGGGCAGCTTGCCGCTGAAACCCACCAGCAATGCATCCCCTGCCGAGATCAAACCCTCCACGACTTGAGACGAGAATCCAGCCAGCACATTGAGCTTCGCCGCGATCAACTGCCGCGCTAAACTCAGGCTGGCGTCGCTGTCGCCTGTGCTGTTCAAAATCACGGTCAATTCGGCTTGGTTATAGCTTTGGCTGCCGAGTGTCAGCGTTGTCCCCGCCCATGACTCAGGACGAGTCGCCCAGAAACCTGGTCCTAAGGTGCAGTTGTTATCCGTTTGCTGGCTGGTATCCTGTGCCCACAGCCCCTGTGTGAGCAGCGCAAGTGCAAGGATTGCAGATAATAAAATCGTCCATCGATAACTTGCTTTGTTACCCTTCATTGTTGTTCTCCATGTGTCGTCTGATATTCTTTATACCGCACGACCTATGTGAATGTTGCAAAAGGTTGCTAAAAACTGCAAAACAAAGTTATGTAGTTTACCGCTCTGGGTTCAAAACCCGGAGCCGGGTGAGAATTGGTAAACCTCTCAAGAGGTTGAAAAACCGCAGCACCCAACCCGTGAACGGGTTTCCAACGGGCATCGCGGGCAGTTTTGAACTGCCCGCGTCCGCAGCGGTGAACGTTTTGCGTAAGGGGGCAATTTAATACGGCGTAGAGGAAATTGTAGGGGCAGACCAAGGTGGCTGCCGTATATCGGGCGTACACGCAGGTGCGCCCCACAGACTCCGTATCTAAAAGTAAAACTGCATCAAGGATGTGCAAACCACCCTTAGTTTTGAACCTCTGGCGCTGGCAACCGAAGGGTTAAGACTTATCGTGATTCCTGAGTACCGTGTCTACATCCCCTCCCCTATCGCAAACCGGCGCGCCTCAAGAAATGTTTGCCCATCCGGGTTGCGCCAATTTTCAGTAAGCCGCTGCCCAGTTCGTAGAGTATTTCCGCTGAACGATTGCGCGTCACCAAACAGACTTCGCCATGCTGCTTGAGCAAACGGAATGCCAGCCCCTGTATCGGTGGGTAGCGCCTGCCGTCAGGCGTCTGCATCCATGCCTTATGCTGCGGGTCTTCAATTTCCACGTAGCGCTGGAACTCGTCAGGAAGGAGTGTGCGAATGTTGTCGCGCGTCAGCGGCGTTTTATCGAAGCGCACCGGGAAACGCGGCTTGCCCTCTTTATCAAAGGTAATACGGGATAACGGCTGCTCTCGCTTGCGACGGCAGGCAGCACATACCAGCTTGTCATCAAAGCACAACTGCCCGCAGTGGATACACTCGCGCACGCCGACAGCTACGGCTACCTGCCCTACCCTCTCTGGAATACCTGTATGACAAGTACAGTGTGCAGGTATGTGCTCTGTGCGCGTGCCGCACTTCAGGCAGCGCCATATGGCTTTACGTTCAGGCAAATCAACATTAGGAAGCCTAGCGGCAAGGTACGACTCGTCAGTGTTTGGCTGACCGCTGAAGGCTGATTGCTGAAGGGTATTATCAGGAGATGGCAGCGCATAATGATTCGGCATACGGCGCACGTACACAGG
>CALMZT010000275.1 GCA_937870805.1 uncultured Chloroflexota bacterium | reverse complement strand
TCGGGTCGCAGCAGGTCGCACGTCGCGGTCGCGACCGTCTGGCCGCCGCGCGCCTCGAGGTCGGCGGCGCTGCGCGAGAGGTCCTCCGGGTCGCGGCCGAGCAGCACGAGCCTGTCCCCGCGCGACTGCATCCGCCGGGCCAGGGCCCGCCCCATGCCCTTCGTCGCGCCGAGCAGCACGGCCTTCTTCATGATGCGCCGTCACCGAAGAGGCGCGCCGCAAGCGCGCTCGTGAGCCGGCCGTCGGGGTCCCACCGGCGCCGCGCGGCGAGGAAGGCGTCGAGCCGCGGCTCCATCGCCCGCATGTGCTCCGGCCGCGTGAAGGCGTCCTTGGCCAGGTAGACGCGGCCACCCTCGGCCGCCACGTGGTCGTTGAGCGCGTCGACGACCCGTTGCGTGTCGTCGCGCACCGGGATGTCGAGCGTGAAGGTGATGCCGGGGCGCAGCGCATAGCCATACGCCCAGTCCAACAGCATCACCAGGGCAAAGAGATAGCTGAAGGCGGCATAACGCACATAGCGCGCCTCATAATACACAATGCCAATCGTGATCAGCGCCGAAGCCAGCGGAAACAAAATGACGAGCAGGCGCTTCTTTTGTTTACGAAATAACAGGCACGCAATAAGCACCAATCCCGGCAATGCCAGCCGTACCGCCAGCGCCAGCCTTTGCAACAGGGCGTATTCAGGGAGCGCGGTGGTCTGGATCAACCATAAGTCTTGTTCTGAGAGGATTTTGAACCAACGATAACTGATGGTCGCCGCGACGTAAAACGGACGTTCGCGCAGTGCGGTCAGATATTCAGACATGAAATACTGGTTCGCTTCCCGCGAATGAAGCGTTGTCCCTCTCGACACCATGAGTTCTTGTGCCAGCAGATCATTCCTCAGGTAGCCGTAGTCGTTGGGCAGCATTCCCAGCCCTGACCACAAGGCATAGCCGCCGGCACTGGACGTCAGGCTGAACTGCCCTGTGCGTGTAAAGGTCGAGAAGCTAATCACGAGCGTCAGGATTCCGAAGCCTGTGACAACCGCCGCACCTGACAGCACCGTTTTGCGCCACGACCAACGCTGCCATAACACCCATAAGCCAACGAGTCCGACAATCAGCAGCGCATCCGGGCGAAACGACGACAGAACACCGAGCATTAAACCGGGCACCAGCCACAGCCACCATTTTTTAGAGTCAGTCACCACCAGTATCGTGAACAACGTCCATAGAATGAAGGCAGGCGTAATCCATTCTGCCAGCACGATGACCGCGCCCACTGACCACGTAGGATACAGAGCGTAAAGAAGCGCGCCCAGCAGACTCGCCCACAGACTGAGGCGCACACGCCGAAGAATGAGAAAGATCGGAAAAATCGTCAGCAGATCAAAAACAGCCTGGGCAATGCGAATCCCGGTGTAATCAAAGCCCAAATTGCGCAGTATTGAGAGCATAAACGGATAGCCGGGGGGATAAACGCTGATAACCCATGTGGGGAGATCGTCTCCTGAAAACCCTGCCAGAGCCGCATAAACACGGGTGATGCCGCCGAAATAATTGTGATATGCCCACGCCGCGTAATTACTTTCGCCCATCAGATACACATGGTTCAAACGCAGCAGCAAGCCCGCCACGAAAATCACGCCAAGCGCGGCAACGGTCAACAGACGCTGTGAGGGGGTGTTGATACGTTCGGGAAGGAGCGAGAGGCGAGAGGCGGGCAACTGCGCGAGACGCTGCTGTAACCAGCGGCTGCGCCAGGGGGTTGCCCCTGCCCAATCGGCGGCAAACACCAGTGCCGCGACCAGCAGCAGTCCGAGCCAGAACTCGGCGCGCCCAACCAGCACCCGCTGCGCAATGGGAATATCAATGCTGCTGCCATCGCTTTTGTTGATGGTGAACACATGCTGGAGTTCAAATGTCGGGGCATTGCGCCACTCGACACATTCAGGACGCGCGTATTCGCCGACGACACCGCCGCCATCGACATAGACGGAAACGGTGTTAAAAATCGCCCAACTCAGGGTATAGCAGTTCCAGGGAAAAAGCACCCACTGGCGATCTGCTTCGATGTGGATTTGTGCCTCGCCATCGGTTCTGTCGATCACGTCACCGGGCAGCAAGAGCAGCGCAGCGATGACCAGCACAAACAGACAAACTGCCGCTAACGCGAAGAGACCGAGTGCTGACCTTTTAGACATCTTGCGCATCCAGATCCTATTAATTTGCCAGAATGCTCAGGATGCGCCGCCCGGCGTTGCCATCCCAATAGGGAATTTGCGCCAGGGGACGCTTGTAAGCGCCATCCATGATTTGCGCGATGCACTGCTGGAACAGCACCCAATCGTGCCCGATGAGTGTACTCGTGCCGTCGCTGACGGTCACAGGACGTTCGGTGTTCTTGCGCAGCGTCAGGCACGGCACGTTGAGCGCAGTGCTTTCTTCCTGCAAGCCGCCGCTGTCGGTGATGACCACGCGCGCGTGTTTGGTCAGCCACAGCGATTCAAAATAGGTGACAGGCTCAACGATTTGCACACGCGCCGCCAGCGTGTCCCACAGATTAGCATCTTGCAGGCGTGCGCGTGTGCGTGGGTGTACGGGGAAGATCACGGGCATACGCTCGGCGGTGCTGATGAGTTGATCGCACAGCGTCGCCAGAATTGTCGGGTCATCAACGTTCGCTGGACGGTGCAGCGTGACAAAGGCATAGGTACCCTCTTGCAGGGTCACCCCGGCGGGCGGCTGTGCGTGCGGCATCATACGCAGCAGCGTATCAATCATCACATGTCCAACAAGATGAATGCTCGACAAGGGACGCCCTTCGCGCGCCAGATTCGCCACACCCGACGCTTCGGTAACAAACAGCCAATCGCTGATGCTGTCGGTGAGGATGCGGTTGATTTCTTCGGGCATGGTACGGTCAAACGAGCGCAAGCCCGCTTCGACGTGCGCGACGGGCACGCCTTCCTTCGCAGCGACCAGCGCGCAGGCAACCGTCGAGTTGACATCGCCGACGACGACCATCGCATCAGGGTGACTCTGCTGTACCCAACCCTCGTAGCCTTTCATGATCTCGGCAGTCTGTACCGCGTGCGTGCCAGAACCCACGCCTAAGTGACAATCAGGCTCAGGCAAGCCCAACTGCTGCAAGAAAATGTCCGACATCTTGAAATCATAGTGCTGCCCGGTGTGGACAAAGCGCAGCTTGAGCGATGGGAATTCGTGCGCGACGGCATACAGCGCCGCGATCTTCATGAAATTTGGGCGTGCGCCCGCGATCATATCAATAATCATAGCCAGCCACTGAATCGTTGATGAGCAAATTCAGGGCATTGTATCGTTAAAGCGATGAAACGCTA
>CALMZT010000274.1 GCA_937870805.1 uncultured Chloroflexota bacterium | reverse complement strand
TTTAAACAATTTCTGGTCGTTTGTGTTTGCGCTGGCGATTTACTCCGGCGCGTACCTGACGGAAATCTTCCGCGCGGGCATCGAGTCCATTAACAAAGAATACATCGAGGCGGGGCGCGCGCTGGGACTGACGCCCTTACAGATTGCGCGCTTTATCATCGTGCCGATCATGTTTCGGATTGTGCTGCCTTCATTGGGCAATACGTTCATTTCATTGTTCAAGGATACCTCGCTGGCGTCCGCGATTTCGGTCATGGAGCTGACTTACGGTGCGGTGCGTATCAACGTCGATACCTATCGTGTGATCGAGGTCTATACGGTAGTGGGATTGATGTATCTGGCAACCTGTTACCTCATTGCCGGAATTTTGCGCCTGATAGAACGCCGTTTTACGCTCGTGAGATAAGGAACGATTTATGCAGACCTTGATTACCAGCGGTCCTCTCATCCTACGCGGGTTGCTTGTCACCCTACAGGTCTCGGTGATGGTGCTCGTGATTGGCACATTTCTCGGCACATTCATCGGTTTAGCGCTGGTGTATGGGGTCAAGCCTCTGCGTTGGGCGGCGCGGATTTATGTCGATACTTTGCGTGGCATTCCCTTACTTGTGCTGATCTTCGCGCTGTTTTATGGACTGCCTGTGCTCGGTGTGCGCGTGAGCGCCATCACAGCGGGCGTGATTGCGTTGAGTATCTTCTGTGCGGCGCACGTTGCTGAACTACTGCGCGGCGGGGTGAACTCGATTCCGAGTGGGCAGACCGACGCGGCGAATGCATTAGGTTTGACATTTATCCAGCGCTTACGCTACGTCATTTTGCCTCAGGCACTCAGGCGTATCCTGCCCCCCTGGGTCAATACGGCTGTGGAAATGGTCAAGGCATCATCGCTGGTTTCGCTGGTGAGCGTGGTCGATTTGATGCTGGCGATTCAACAGATTGCGGGGCGCACGCGCGAAACGCTGATGCTCTACGCTGTCGCCGCGCTGTTGTACTTTTCGATCAACTACACGATTTCGTTGTTGGGTCGCCGCCTCGAAAAGCGTTTCTCTTATAGCTAAAGTTCTCAGTTGTCAGTTATCACTGATGTTACGCAGGCTTAGCTCGAACAAGGGGTTTAAAGGCTTGTCCGAAATTAGAAATGGATGTGGTGAGGGAAACAAGTGGCGAAAGACTCGCGTTTTACCTCACCCCAACCCCTCTCCATTGCGATGAGCACCTAAAAAGCCGTCGTTATCGGCGCATGGAGAGGGGCTAAAAACGCCCGACGCGATGGAAACGAGCACAAAAGATTCAATTCTCCAAGTAAATTTAATTTCGGACAAGCCTTTAAACCCCTTGTTCACAGGTTCACGGTGTGTAACGTCAGTTATCAGTAAAATTCGTGATCTGAATGCTCGATCTTGTCAAAACATCAGTTGCCAAGATGCAGGAAAATTTTATTCTCTCGCCTTACACACTGGCTCGCTGTTGTGGACGCTGGCTGCCAGCTATGTGGTTTGGAAACCCTTGAAAGGGTTGTTCTCACCCTGTATGTTGGCTCACCAACCTCTTGAGAGGTTTACAATTCCTGCGCTAGCTCTGGGTTCAAAACCCGGAGCGGTAAACTGCGTAAGGTGAGTCATAAGCGGACTCGTAGGTGAGATGACCCAGCCTAAGTTAGGGCTATTGTCCTATACAACAACCATGCCTTCTTCTCATTCAGACACCTCTCAAACTTGTTAAACTTAGACAATAATTTAGACGAGAAAATAATGGATAAATCAAAATAAACACTAACAATCTGTTCAGGACAATGGGCTTAAGCCCATTGTTAGCAATCTAACTGATTTGTCCATAAGTATTGTGGTTTTACGGTTAGCTCAACAATTGGTCGATAGGACTGGTTATGATAGCAAGAGCGATGCGCCATCTCGATTGGATGCGTTTGAATTCAAAAGAGCGCGCTTATCAACTACAGATGGGAAGTAAGACGCTCGTCTCGTTGACGTGGCAAAATATACGCGACACTTACGCGATTGCCGAAGCACAGGCGGATCGCTGGATTTACATGTGTGTTGGTTATCTCAGCCATCAGGTGCTCGTGCAGTCTCCGACGGGCGAAACCTTAGGCGTTTTTAAGCCGGGCACAGATGGCGGCATCCTTCACATGACAGAAGGCAACCTCTACAAGCTCAGCCGCGTTTATCCCATGCGTCCTGACATGGTGTGGCTCGACGCCTCAGATCGCCAACTCGTCCACGTTAAAGGCGATTTAGGCTTTGACGCAAAAAGCGGCTACGTGGAATTAGCCGAGAACCTGACGTTCGACCAAACACGCAAAACGCCGCTGTTGATTTCACTGGGCTGGTATTTACTGATTAGCGCCCATGTGGATATGACGCTGATTTTATAAATCCTCAAAAACCCAATTTGATGGCAGTCGTCAAATAGTTGATAACTGTATCGTCGCCGCTGCTGTCAACAAACGAATTCCCGATAGGCACCATTACTTCGCGCCCTTCCCACAGCACATGCAAGACCTGGCGATCTTTCTGCACGTTTTCGACTGAGTTGTCAATGCGTACAATCTCCGCATTGCCCACGCTTTGACACGCCCGTTCCGCCAGTAGCAGTAAACGCGACGGCGCAGATGGCAGACCCATTTCCATCTCCATAGCGATG
>CALMZT010000273.1 GCA_937870805.1 uncultured Chloroflexota bacterium | reverse complement strand
ATTTCTCCGTCATCACCCGCTACAACCGTGATGATGCTTCCCCTTATAAACACTGGTATCACTTCGGCTCATCAGTAGCGATGTACATCAATTGGCAGTTCTGGACACTCGTCGGCTTGCTTGCTGGACAGTCGTTCCAGGGCATTGAGAATCTGGGACTCAGTTTTGCGCTGGTCGTCACGTTCATTGGCATCGTTGTCCCATCAATACGCACACGCCCTATACTGGTATCTGTTATCGTCGCCGGTGTAGTTGCTGTACTGGCGTACCCAATGGAACACAAACTTGGCTTGATCGTCGCGTCGCTGGCTGGCGTCATTGCGGGCGTGATTGCCGAAGCCGCTTCGCCCAAAGACGAAGCTGAACCTATGCAGGAGAGTGCCGCATGAATGAAGTCCTCTTAGTCGCGGGTATGGCGATTGTGACCTGTGTGATTCGCTATCCGGTGTTGGCACTGCTCGGCAAAGTGACCATGCCTGATCCGATGCTCCGTGCGCTGCGTTATATCCCGCCTGCCGTGCTCACCGCGATTGTTATTCCCGAAGTGCTGCTTCCAGCAGGCACATTCAAAATCACCAACAACGCCTACCTCGTCGCCGCTGTCATTGCCGTGCTCGTCTCATGGCGTACAAAGAACCTGCTGCTGACGATTGTCGTCGGCATAGTTGCGCTGTGGATAGTGCGCGCAATCATGGGTGGATAAGCGCTTTTGCTTTCAAAACGCTATACTGAAGAGTGTTTTGGAGGCATTGATGACAGACGTAGCAGTTCAATTTGCGGGTTTATGCGCCCTGATCGCGGGTGTTTTACTTGGCTATTGGCGTTGGATTAGACCACGCGCAGCACACCTCAATTTTCAGTCTTTTGGGTTAGTGACGCTGCTCATCCTCACCTTGATGGGTGGATTGATTGGCAGCACAGGCTGGTGGTTCGACTATCCCAGCAGTTTTGCGTGGGATTTACCGACGCTTGCCAGCCGTATGTTGGCGAGTGCAGGCTGGGCTTTTGGCGTAGCAAACTTTATCGTGTTGGAACGCCCGACACAGCGGCGTGTGCGGCTAGCGCTGCTGATGCTGCTCACTTATCTACTGCCACTCGCCATTGCCATTGTCCTCTTTCACCTTGACCGCTTCGACCCGAATGCTCCGATTACTTATGCCTTCTTCATCTTCGTGATTGGCATGATTGTGCCCTGTATCTGGTATCTGCTGCGCCAACCGACGATCACGCCCGACGATAGTCAGCCCACTGACAATCTCACACGCGCTTGGCTAACGTTAATTGCCGTTCTGATGGGACTCTGGGGCATAGCATTGTTCATCACCGACAGCGGCAGCGATTTGATTTGGGTGTGGGTAGGCGACTTACTCACCACTCGCTTAATCGCCGTGATGCTGCTCACCATCGCCGTTGCCGCAATCTACAGCCGAAACTACGTAGATACAGCACGCATCACGCTGATCGCCATCGTCGTCTACGGCTTCGGAGTGATCGCAGCGAACATCGCCAATTTACTTGATAACAAGCCGCTGAAACCCGTCTACGTTGTTGTCTTTGGCATCGCTGCACTGATCTCTTTGGGCTTACTTATTGTGAACCGCGAACAGCCCGCAGCACCAATTTCGTAAATTCCCCGACCAATTTTGAACCGATACGCGGTCTGCTGCTAATTAGGGATAGAACGAGAGAGGCAGACCACGTGCTTGATGAACCCAATCTGCTGCTCAAGGTCAAGGATGGCGATGAAGAGGCTTTTCAGCAGCTTCAGGCAGAGCTTGAGCCGCAGATTAGACGGTTCGTGCGCCGCTTGATTGGAAGCAGTTACGCAGAAGACGACATCATTCAGGATACTTTTATCGCGCTCTACCGTAACCTTGACCGCATCGAGCCGATAGAAAAGCTGCGTCCGTATCTGTACGGTATCGCGCGCAACCGCTGCTACACCGAACTGCGCCAGACGCGGCGTTACCAATCAGTGTCGCTGGATGACGAGCCAGAGATCGAATTCGGTGAAGTATCCGTCACACTTGCCGATGACGCTACACCGCCGGAAGAAGTCGCGCACTGGCTGATGCTGCACCTGGAAGTTCAGCAGGCGATGAACAAACTGCCAGAGTCACAGCGGCAGGTGCTGCTGATGTATAGTGAGGAGAGCTTATCGTACCAGGAAATTGCCGAAGTCATGGACATCAGTGTAGGCACTGTAAAATCTCGCATCTTTTACGCCAAACGTGCTCTCCGCAGCCTGCTGCGCTTGGAGACTCTGAAGGCGCTGGAAATGGAATTTGAATAAGGAGGAACAAACAATGGACGAGGAAATTCGCAGTCAACTTATGCGCCTGCTTCCGGCGCTCCGTGCGCTGGCAGAAAGCGTCGAACGTATTCTGATGATGGATCAGCATCGGGGCGCAGGCAGCGTCACCGCCAAAAGCTATCGCGCCCTGCACAGCAAAATCGCTCAGCTTTTGCCCGACGATACCTACATCACCGATGCGCTGACACTGGACATTGCCGACGACGTACCTGACGAACAGAAAGTCGTCGCCGTACAAGTGCTGATTAAGCAGCTTGTGGCATATTTGACCGGCGAGTTACGTGCCGATCAGCCAAAGCTCAAGATCAACAACGACTTAACCGACCTGGGACGCGATTTAGAAGGTCAGTTGCTGGATGTGACCAAGCGAGCGCTAAAGAACGCTGTCGGCACCATTTCGATTGGCAAAAGCAAAAACCTCAGTGGACAGAATCTCAGTGGTGCCGATTTGAATCACGCCGATTTGAACCGCGTCAATTTCAGCGATGCCAATCTCAGCGGTGCCGATTTCACAGGCGCACAGTTGGTCGAGGCAAATCTGGCGGACGCGAATCTCAGCGGCGCAAACTTCACAGGCGCGAACCTGTCACGCGCCAACTTGAGTGACGCGCAGCTAGAAGGTGTGGACTTCACAGGCGCAACATTGAACGAAGCCAACCTCAACGACACCGAGATACAAGGCGCAATCTTCAATGGCGCTTCGATGGCACGGGTCAAGATGACCGACGTGAACGGCGATGGCGCGGATTTTAATGGCGCGGATATGCGCGAAGTCACGCTCACCGACGCCGAATTGAATCACGCCAACTTCAGCGGCGCGAATCTGGTGCGCGCTAAGTTTCCAGACTCGAACTTGAGCAGCAGTGATTTTAGTGGGGCACAGTTGGTCGAAGCCAATTTTAATGATGCTGAGATGAACCACACCAACCTGAGTGGGGCGAACATGGTGCGCGCTCGGCTCAGCAGCGCGCAGTTATCAGGCGC
>CALMZT010000272.1 GCA_937870805.1 uncultured Chloroflexota bacterium | reverse complement strand
GGGACACAGCCTTATTCAAGCCCTTCTTGATGCTTTACTTGGACTACCTCTCGTCCCTGCCTGAGTAGTTACGATTTCCCGTCGAAGGCAGCATCATAAACCTGCCAGGGTACGCCACCCCAAAACAGAGCAGAAATGATTGTATTTGTGTCGAGTACCACCCTCATGGGTCTGCATCGTCTTTAGCGCTTTTTTCTGCCCAGTAAGCGCGAATTTCCGCTTCAATTTCCTCTGGCGTAGGTTTTAACTCAGGTGGTAGAGCCTGGAGTTGCTCCCCTATCTCTCGGAGACGCTGACCCGCTTCGCGTCGTCTCACCTCATCTTCTAATAAAGCGAGGATCGGCTCGACATTTGCTTCAAGCTGCACCCCCACTTTCTTCGCACGCTCTACCAGTTCTTCGGGGATTTCAATGGTGATCGTGAAACTGCTCATCGTTCTGTCCTCATGATTCTCCATAGTGTAGCATAACCAGATAGGTTGGGTGTCGTCCGTGATTGCATACATTCTGTCCAATCCTGAGAATAGGTTATACTTGGCGCATTCTAATGAAATGATGATGTCCTTGAAAAGGCAGTTTGACTCATGCTCGTAGGCGTTGACATCGGTGGCACATTCACTGACCTCGTGTTGAGCGCGGACGGCAAGCTCAAGATTCACAAGCTGCTCAGCACGCCCGACGACCCTTCACAGGCGATGCTGCTGGGATTAGCGGCGATTGCGGGGCGGCTGGAAAATGTGACGCAGGTGGCGCACGGCTCAACGGTTGCTACCAACGCGATTCTCGAACGCAAGGGCGCACACGCTGCGCTGATTACGACGTATGGGTTCCGGGATATGCTGGCAATCGGGAGGCAGCATCGCCCGCAGTTGTACGCTTTGCAGCCTCAACTTCCTGCGCCGCTTATCCCGCGCGAATGGTGCTATGAAGTGCCGGAGCGCCTCGATCACACGGGCGCGATCCTTGCGCCGCTGGACGTGCGCGCATTGGATCACGTTCTTGATTTATTTTCTGTCGCGGGCGTTGAGTCAGTGGCGGTGTGCTTCCTCTACAGTTACCTCAACCCCACGCATGAGCAAATGGTCAAGCAGCGTATTATCGAGCGCGGCTTGTTCGATGAAGATCAAATCGCTTTGTCGTCCGACGTGCTGCCGCAGTTCCGCGAATATGAGCGTGCCAGCACCGTCGCGTTGGAAGCCTACGTGCGTCCGGTGATGGCGCGCTATCTCGGCAATCTGCAAGCCGCGCTGCCCGCGCCGCTGCGCGTCATGAAATCGGACGGCGGCGTGATGAGCGCGCAAACCATCAAACGTCAGGCGGTGCAAACGGCGCTGAGTGGTCCAGCGGCGGGCGTCATCGGCGCGTTTCACATCGCCAGGCTGGCAGGTTATGAGCGCGTGATTACCATCGACATGGGCGGCACATCCACCGATGTCGCGCTGTGCCCCGGCGAAACGGTGCTGCGCAGCGAGTCGGAAATCGACGGCTTGCCGCTGCGGCTGCGCCTGCTGGATATTGAAACCGTCGGTGCGGGCGGCGGCTCGATTGCGCGCGTGGATGCAGGCGGTGCGCTGCGCGTTGGACCCGAAAGCGCCGGCGCGAACCCCGGACCTGTGGCTTACGGGCGCGGCGGTACGCAAGTAACGGTCACGGATGCCAACGCCGTGCTCGGACGCTTAGATTCAGATCATTTTCTCGGTGGACAGATGGCGCTCGATACGGCAGATGCTTACGATGCTGTTGATGCGCTGGCGCGGCAGATGGGCATGAGTGTTGAGGCGGCGGCGCAGGGCATCATCGACGTAGCGAACGTCAACATTGACCGTGCAATTCGGCGTGTCAGCGTGGCGCGCGGTCATGACCCGCGTGATTTTACGCTGCTGGCGTTTGGCGGCGCGGGACCTTTACACGCCTGCGCCATCGCCGAACGACTGGAAATCCCGCGCGTGCTCATCCCACGTTACCCCGGCGTGCTGTGTGCATTCGGTTTATTGGTGGCAGATGTGGCGCTGGAATACACGCGCCCGGTGATGGAACGCGGCAGCACAAGCGTCATTGGACGGCTGCGGGCGGCGTTGGGCGAAATGGCGAAGCAGGCGCAAGACGATTTAGCGCGCGAAGGCATCGCTGAAGATCAAATGGAACTTAACGCCTTTCTCGACATGCGCTATGCGGGACAAGCCTATGAACTGACCGTGCCGTTTGTCCCTGGTGGGCAGAAAGTGATTCAGCGCTTCCATGAGGTGCATGAACGCACTTATGGGCACGCCATGCTGGAGCGCGCGGTAGAAATCGTCAACTTGCGCTTGCAGGCGGTGGGCGTTGTGCAAAAACCTGAACTGAAGCCTGAACCCCTTGTGGCAATGCCCTATGGTTCTACCGTCGAAGTACGCGCCGACGGCACCGTTTTTTACGAGCGCGAAGCCTTATATCCCGGCGTCCATTTCAGCGGTCCGGCGTTGGTGTTCCAGTTGGACAGCACCGTCTATATCCCGCAGGGTTGGTCGGCGTCTGTCGATGGCTATCGAAATTTGGTGCTTGAGAATACGCGAGGGTGACACCTGCTTGTAAGGGTAAGGCACGCCTTGCCCCTACGGGAAAGCAGATGAAACCGAAAATTGTCATTTGCCCTGCGCTAATGCCGCGTCCAGCAGCGCACGCACGGCGGGATGGTCAATTTCATCGGGCGTTTTGAACTTAATGTGTCGCGCGCGCTTGCCCGTTCCTACTAACAGTTTTTCAGGGTCGGGTAGGCTTGTGCCGCGCGCGAAGCCCAAATTCACGCTGTCCTTCAGCGGCATGATGACGCACACTGTCCCGGCGTAGGTCGTATCCCAACCGTAGCCCAGCAGCTTACCGGGCACGTCGATCTGTTCCACCATGTCGGGCATGACCTCTAACACCAGCGCGCGTGTCTTCAGCGCCATCTCGCGCACGGGTGGGCTGTAAGGGGCGAGAAATTCATCGACTGTGAGCATATTTGTTTCCCTTTTGGGGTTAGCCTTTCATTATTCAGAAGGGTAGGTATTTAAGGAAAGTCAATTGAGCGCTCACCGGAACCTCACCCTCTAAATCCTTCACAAGGGGGTAGGTATTTTGTGGAGTGAAGCAAAAGTTATCGAGCGTTTGCCATGACCTCACCCCAAACCCCTCTCCCACCGCGCAATAGGGGATGGGTGGGGGACATCTGTGGCGCGGGAGAGGGGCTTCAATACTCGCGTGTCGGACTGTCGTGCGGGAAAATAGACTTGAGAAATGGATATTTTTAAGGCGACTTGTCGCAGGCATTAAATACCTACCCTTGTAACCCGTTCATCGCAGGCATTGAGTGAACACCACTCTTTATCATACTGCTTCGGGTGATCCTGATTGAATAGAAAATATGTTCTTGACTTTTCAGTGAAGGGCTATTAGGCTCTGTATCATTGTTCAGTCACGCAGAAAGGATAGGTTGGCAATGCTGCTAGAGAACAAGGTTGCTGTGATCTATGGCGCAGGCGGTTCCATCGGCGGTGCGGTAGCGCGTGCCTTTGCCCGCGAAGGTGCTCGTGTGTTCCTCGCGGGTCGCACGAAAGCGAAGCTCGACAAGGTGGCTGACGATATTCGCGCGAACGGCGGGGCAGCAGAGACCGCCGTCGTTGATGCGCTCGACGAAAACGCTGTGAATGCCTATGTCGATGCGGTAGTCGAGCAAGCGGGATACGTCGATATATCGTTCAACGTCATCACCTACGATGATGTGCAGAAGCCGTTGACTGAGATTTCGCTTGACGAGTTCCTTCAACCGATCACGAACGCGATGCGGACACAGTTCCTGACGACGAAGGCAGCCACGCGCCATATGGTCAAGCGCGGGTCCGGGGTGATTCTGACGTTCGGCGGCAACGGTCCACAGACGGCTGCCGGTCTCGGCGGCTTCAAAGTTGCGCTGGATGCTATCGAGGGACTGCGCCGACAATGGGCGTGCGAGTTTGGGCAGTATGGCATTCGCGTTGTCACGCTGAAAACGGGCGGCATCCCTGAGTCCATTACGGGCGATTTTGCGGGAAAAGACGAAATCGTCGCCAGCATTGAGCAAGGCACTTTGCTGAAAAGAGCCGCGACGCTGGCAGACGCAGGCAACGTCGCAGCCTTCGTAGCATCCGATTTAGCCCGCACCATCAC
>CALMZT010000271.1 GCA_937870805.1 uncultured Chloroflexota bacterium | reverse complement strand
AAAAATCATCGCTGTTGTTTGAACTCACCGAAAAGTCTCTGAAAATATGATTGTTGAGATGTGCAAAGTCGAGCTAAGTGGACAGGTAGCAGCGGGGTTGTTTCGGCACTGAACCCGATTAGTTAGACGAGAGTCCTTATGATGAACTTCACAGAGCGCCTTACACCTTATTTTCAAGACCTGGAACAACAAAATCTTTTCTCTGGCGTGGTGTTGATTACACATGGAGATGAGACGCTGTATGCGGCTGCTTACGGTGAAGCCAGCCGCGCGTGGCACGTCAAAAACACGCTGGACACACGCTTCGATACTGCGTCGATGACCAAGATATTCACTACCGTCGCCACGTTGCAGATGATTGAACGCGGCTTGCTGGCATTCGATATAGGCGTCGTGGACTACTTAGGGTTGGAAGATACGACGATCTCCAAAGCCGTGAATGTGTATCATTTGCTGACACATTCATCAGGTATTGCTGATGATGCCGACGAAGAAGCAGGCGAACTCTACGAAGACCTGTGGAAAACCAGAGCCAACTATTCGGTGATGGAAACGGCTGATTTCCTGCCGCAGTTCATCCACAAGCCCGCAAACTTCGCGCCGGGCGAAGGCTGCCGCTACTGCAACGTGAGCTTCGTGCTGCTGGGTTTGATGATCGAGAAGGCGACGGGCATGAGCTACCGCGATTACGTGCGCCAGCATGTTTTCGCCAGAGCCGGGATGTCGCACTCCGATTTTTTCCGCATGGATCGCGTCAATGAGAACGTGGCTGAAGGCTGCGACCCGATTTATGACGATGCGGGTAAGCTCGTCGAGTGGAAACGGAATATTTACTCCTATCCCCCGATTGGCTCCCCGGACGGCGGCGCGCACGTCACGGCAGGTGATGTTGATTGTTTTCTGAAAGCGCTGAAGGCAGGCGAACTGCTGTCGTTAGAACTCACGCGAGACTTACTAACGCCGAAGGTTTTTCACTCCGAAAATGAGAAGCGCATTTTGCGAATTGGCTACGGCTTTGAGTTTGTCCAATCAAAACCCGACAACACTCCCTATTATGAGAAAGAGGGTATCAACGTTGGGGTCAGCGGCATCATGCGGCATTACCCCGATCACAACATCAACATGATTCTGCTAGCGAATATGCAGGACGGCGTGTGGAAACCATTGCAGAAGGTGCACGAGTTGGTGGCTGCGGGCTAATGGGTCATATAATGACGATAAGAACCTGTCTGAAAATTCAATTTTGAACCGCCAAGACGCCAAGGTCGCCAGGAAGAACGGGAGCAATGAAGGAAAATTGAACCGCCAGACACCGCGAACACCGAGAAATAGAGAGCAGAAAAGCCCAGTCTCTACAGCATTCAATATTTCATCTCGAATTATCAGACAGCCTCTAAGCGAGGGAGGCGACAATGACATTGTGCTGCCTCACGTAATCGATGTGCAGTGACTGGATTCAGAGTAGCACTTATTCACTGACGTTACGCACCTGAACCTGTGAACAAGGGGTTTAAACCCCTTGTTCGAGGCGAACCTGCGTAACATCAGTTATTCATTCGAAGCGTGTTTGTAACAGCGTATCGTCTCCTCAACGCGGATTTATCTTCTCCAAATTCGCGTTCAGTCGATCAATTGCTGCCACCAGTTTTTCTTCAGTCGTGATCACAGCGGCGACGACGGCTTCTTCCTTCTTCTTAAAGCGCTCCATCATGCCGTTGACAGCACGCACCAGCAGGAAGACGGCAAACGCCACAATCAGGAAGTTAATGAGCGCGTTGATAAATAAGCCAATCTTGATGGTGACAGGAGGCGCACCAGCAGGCGCAAGCGGTGAAGGCGGCAGCGTAATCACGAGACCAGAGAAATCCACACCGCCAAGCAGCCAGCCAATCGGTGGCATAATCACATCGTTGACCAGCGAAGTCACGACAGCAGCAAAGGCAAGCCCTATGATGACGCCAACGGCAAGATCAAGCACATTGCCCCGCATAATAAACTTTTGGAATTCTTTTAACATCAGCGTTTCTCCTTAAAGGTTTATTGCCAAAAAAATTATATGCAGATAGGACTTACGCAGTTGACGGGCGCACCATGTAAGCGAAGCGGCGTGCGCCCCTACGAGCGCGGTGGTAATTTGAATTCAACTGCGTAACTTCTAACAGAATTAAGTATACTCATCTACGATAACATAACAACTTCTGTTAGCAGCGATTGAACTCCTGCCAATCGAGTCCGACCAGGCGCTGCCCGATGAGCACGCGCAGTACGCCGTCGTCACCTAAATCATGCCATAGCAGCGCCTCGTCAACGTCACCCCACAGGCGCAAACTGCCGCACAACGCGCCGTTTTCAGCAGACAGTAGGATGATTTGCCCATCCGTACTCGTCAGCAGCAGCCGATTTTCATCTACTAGTGTAAGCTGTGCCTGTCCAGTAACGTTTGGGAGCGCAGTACGCCACAGTTCGTTAAACGCATCATCGTAGAGAATAAGTGCTGTGCCATCGAAAACGGCAGCACGATCTTGAAACTGCGCAACCGCGAACGAGGGTGAGGGCATGGGCAGCATGTCTTTTGCAAGTCTCCACGTTTCCCCTGCGTACCATAAGCCTGTACGACTCAACACCAGCAGCGCGCTTCCTGCGCCAATGCCCGGCACCCCACGCAGTTGACTCCTGTCCAGCAGGCGACCATCAGGTGAGATCAGCAGCAGTTCGTGTTCGGCTGTAACCAACGCTAAGCCGCTGCCGCCGCTGTAGGCACGCACAAACGGCGGCACGTCGTCTAAGCGCCATAAAACAGCGCGCCAGCGGCGGTCTATCGCCACCAGTGCGTTGTCCGGCGTATGGAAGATGTAAGCGTCTCCGACTTCTAGCGGCGGGCTGTCGAACTGCGCATCGAGCAGCCAACTCTCGCCAAAGTTGCCTTCGTAATCCACACGCTGGATTGTGCCATCGGCAGAGATCAGCAGGGGGGCACCTTCATAACCCACGACGGCGACAGCGGGTTCTTCCAGCGTCACGCGCCACAGGATACGACCATCAGGCAGCACACGGCGTAGAAACTCGCCGTTGAGCATCATGAGGCTGTAGTCCTCCAGCACCAGCGGCGGTGCCAGCGGCGCGTCGGCAAATTCGGTGTGCCACAGACTCGCTTCATCAAGCCACGCCTGCCAATCGGTGATGAACGCGCTCGGTTGGCGGTAGCCCAGCGTGCGTGGGTCTTCCCATTCGTAGCCGACGCCGGGAATATCAGGGTTGTTGGTACGAATCTCGATATGGACGTGCGGCGCGGGACGGATGTCGCCCACCGTGCCCACGATGTCACCGACCTGTACACAGGTGAAGCGCGCGGGGAAGCTGATGTCGCCGCGTTCGTTCATGTGTCCGTACATGCTGTAGGCAGTGGTCCCGTCGGGCATGGCGTGTTCGATGATGACCACGCCGCCGTCGCGTCCCCAGGCGTTGGGCGCTGAGTAGGTGACACGCCCGCGCGCGATGGCATAAACGGGCTGCCCCAATGTGTTTACACCGCCGAACCAGTCTTCGGCGGTGTGATAGCGTCCGTTATGGCGTGGGCTGGGTGCGCCGAAGCCCTGCACGATCTGGAACGTGTTGGGGTCTATGGGAAACGCAACCGCATCAACCACGCCGCACTGTGAGTCCTGGGCGGAGAGCAATTGAACCGCAAAGGCGCAGAGGACGCAAAGGAGAAGAAGGAGAGCAAGAGAGAAGGATTTTTGTCGGGTCATGATTTGTGATTGGATGTTTGCAGGAGTTTACAGTGTAGCAGTTCACGCACGATGTTCAAAATGAACCTCAATCCTCTATATCTGCTTCTCATGCTACACTGTGGAAAAATGTCACCAATGTAGAGATATAATTGTGTTTGTATCTATGCTTTATATTTATAGGACTTACGCAGTTGAAGGATAATTTGTGCTTGAACAAGGGGTTTAA
>CALMZT010000270.1 GCA_937870805.1 uncultured Chloroflexota bacterium | reverse complement strand
CTCAGTATGATTGGGTTAGCTATCGCTATCTACCACAACCTGCTGTACTACGGCATTATCCCTGAAAGCATTGCTCCTTGTACCGCAGGTATTTCCTGCACCACTCGTCAAATTGAGTGGTTGGGATTTATCACTATCCCTTTAATGTCGTTAACAGCGTTCGCAGTGATTACATTCAGTATGCTAATTTACAAAAGAGGAGAGCAAAGCGATGACACAAACCAAACCGAAGAATAAAGCAACGCCGCGCGCGAAAAGTGCAAACCAAGAGTTTAAGATACTTCTCGCACTGGGTGCAGGTGCTGCCCTGATAATGATTGCAGCCACGCTGCTTTTCAATAGATCAGAGCAGGGGAACACGACAATTTCAACGAATGATCAGGCATTATTGGTTCGAGAAGATAGCCCAACTCGCGGACCTGCGGATGCTCCTGTGACTTTGGTCGAGTTCCTTGATCCTGAGTGTGAAGCCTGTCGGGCGGCTTATCCAATTGTCGAACAGATTCTTGAAGACTATGAAGGGCGTATCCGTTACGTTGTTAGGTATTTCCCCAATCACAATAATTCTGTACTCGCTGTTCTAGCGACAGAAGCTGCTGGTGAGCAAGGCATGTATTGGGAAATGCAGACGTTGTTGTTTGCTAATCAGCCAGAATGGGGAGAACAAACAACTCCTCAGACCGATCTCTTTATCCGCTATGCCGGAGAACTCGGCTTGGATGTCGCAAGGTTTACAGCGTCGCTTCAAAATCCTGTCTATTTAGAAAAAGCTCAACGCGATCAACGGGACGCGCAAGCGTTGCAGCTTCGAGGAACGCCCACATTCTTCGTAAACGGACAACTCGTATATGGAATGAATGAAGGATCGCTCAGAGGATTGGTTGACGAAGCATTAGGAAGCTGACAATTTGAGGAAACCAACACTGGATTACTGGGATTTTAACCTGTAGGTTTTTGCCAGTGTTGGTCAATTTCAATTTTTAAGAAAGCGCTCTTGTGAATATAAATATCTGACGTTACGCACCCTGAACCTGTGAACAAGGGGTTTAAACCCCTTGTTCGACTGAACCTGCGTAACATCAGTTATTATAACGTCAATTCGGGATAAGGATTTTAGGGTCGCATTTTATAAGGAGGGTGCAACATGAGGGTGTTTAAAAACCCTCGCCGTTTTTTACAACCCCTCTCTAAATCTCGCCGCTTCGCTTACGCGCCAGCGGAGAGAGACTTAAAAACGGTGTGCGCTCCACGTCTTTCTCCCCCTTTCTCTGCTTGCGGGGAAAGGGGGTTGGGGGGATAGGGGTTAACACCAGGGTATAAAATGTATCTTTTTAAACACCCTCATGTTGCGCCCCTACAAGTACGCAATCTCGTTTTTGACATCAGTGGACGCATCAACCTGTCATCTCGTTTTTCAACAGGCATTGCGCGAACGTCATTTTCCTACGCCTGTGTCAACTCAGTACAGGGAACAAATCTCACAGCTTCGATAAGTCCGTCGGTATCGGCGACGATTCATTGGGGAATGGGTCTTGCAGATTAATCTTTTTGATGAGATAGATCAAAATCACACGCAGCGTCCCCATCATCGGCACGACCAGAAACGCGCCCAGAATCCCGCCGACGGCTGTCCCCAACAAAATGCCGACGATAATCAGCGGCAGCGGCAAAGAGACCGCATCGCCCATAATCTTCGGTGCGACCACATTCCAGATGATTTGTGTCCAGATCAAATTCACGACGACCACCAACAGGGCAAACGTCCAGTTCGGCATATCCACGAACACGGTTGAGCCTTGTAACAGCGGCGACAGCGCCAGCGGCACCAGCGCCAGAATGCCACCAATCGACGGAATCAGCGAGATAAAAGCCACGATGATGGCAATCGTCACGGGCTGGCTCACCCCCATGAACATCAACTGCACCCACGTCAGCACGCCAATGATAATCCCCAATGTTAACTGCCCGCGAAAGAAGCCTGTCCAAACGCGGTTGATCTTATTGAGCAGCAGCAGCACTTCGCGGCGGTGCAGACCGGGCAAAGCGCTTAATAGGCGATTCTGGTAGTTCGGAAGGTCGAGCAAAATCAGCAATGCCAGAAACAAAGCAAGGAACAGAGTCGAGAATAAGCCGCTGACCGCGCCAACAAGGCTGCCTAGCGTCTCTGATGCAAAGGACACCGCTTGCCCCAAATCCAGCGGCGCTTGTCCCGGTAACGAGGCTGTGCCCACGCTTGTCCCAAGCACAAGGTCACGCAGCGGTGTAATCAGCGCGTCGAGATCAATTTGTGCGCCGAATAGGTCTATAATTTCTGAACCCGCTGTGTAGTTCGTCAAATATTCGCGGAAAGTGTCATACGCAGCGCGCAAATCACTGCTGAAGCTGTTAATCGCCTGGATCAACTGCGGCACAAACAACACCAGCAGCAGAACGATAAACAACCCTAAAAACAGGTACACCACCAGCACGCCGCCCGCAAAATTGAGACGTGTCTCACGCGCGATGAATGCCGCTGGCACGTACAGCAAAAACGCCAGCAAAAAGGTCATGATTAAAATCTGGATGACAGGCGTCAGCAGCGTCAGCACAAAGACCGCCGCGATCACCAGCGTAATCGTCACAAACTGACGCGCCCACGCTGTCCACTGCGGTTGATAATCACTGGGCGTCTCTGGTGGCATTACAGGTTGAGTCTGCACAGCATCCCCTTTCGCTGAGAATGGTATGCAGTATAACGTATCTGCATCGGGTCGCAAGAATAGGCGCTTGACGTGACCGAGATATTGATCGGGCGAACACCTTGGTTCGCCCCTACGTATCCGCGAGCCTGTACATCACAATCCTGTAACTCCACAATAGAAAATCTGCTCTAATTCGTGGTTGCAAGTCGCACACGATTGCAATAAGCTGAGGCGCATTCAAAATTTACAACCGATATGGAGTGTGCTATGAGCCGGATTATTGAGATTCGTTCGTATAACTTAAAGCCGGGAACGCGCGCAGATTTTCACGCTATCGTCTCAGAACGGGTGCTGCCGATGCTCAAGCGCTGGCAAACCGATGTCGTCGCGGTTGGACCTTCGCTGCAAGAGGATGACAGCTACTATCTCATGCGCTGCTACGCCGATTTGAACGATTTACAACAGCAGCAGGATGCATTTTACGGCAGCGACGAATGGCGGCAGGGTCCGCGTGAAGCCATTTTAGCGCTGATCGACAGTATGGCGTCGGTGGTCATTGCGGTGGATGAGGCGACGCTGGCGGGGCTGCGTCGGTAGGAGTTATCAGTTGACAGTAAAGAGGGCATAGCGCGCTATGTCCCTACAAGTTGAGTTCATTAGATAAATAAAAAGGAGCGAGTCATCGACTCGCCCCTATATCGTTAGGCGGTTGACCTGCGGCGGCGGCGTAGGACGAGCAGGCTGATCGCAGCGCTGCCGCCGATGAACGCGAGCCACAGCCACAGCGCCGAGAAACCAGTCGCCGGGAGCAGCGAGGCGCTGATGACGCTGGCACTGGCTCTGCCGGAATAGGGCGCGCCGAGAATCACGGTGTTGGTAATGATGAACGGCACAGGCGTATCGCCTTCAATCTCCGTGACGAGCGTGATCGTGACGGTCTGATTCGGACCAATCGAGTCGATCACAAAGGTGACGACTTGCCCGTTGATGATCGCTGTGCCACCCGATGTCGAGATCGAAATGATGGTGATGTTGTTCGGCTCGACCTTTGTAAAGCTGACATTGGGCATCGGATTGTTGGTAGGGTTGATGATCGTGATTTCCCACGTCACACGCCCGCCCGGTTGGCTGAACGGCGGGTTCGGGTTAATGACGACAACCGGATTAGTGCCGCCTGAACCACCGCCTGTCGTACCGCCGGCGGGTGGCGGCGGTGGTGTTGGAGTGGGAGGTACACCCTGCAAGAAGCCGAAGTCATAGGTGTGGTTGTTCGCGCCCGCAGCGCCCGTGTTAAAGGTCGTCAGCACAAGTGAGCCAGCCGTGACGCCATCCGAGTCGCGGGTGTCTTCGAGGTTCGCGCTGGTGTTGGGCGTTGTCGGGTTGTAGCCTGCCAGCGCGGGCTGACCGAGCGGAATGCGTACCTCATAGCCTGCCGTGAGGAAGGTCAAGCCATTGACGCCATAAACGGAGCTGCCTGTGCTTGCCCCCGGCGCGTTGGAAAAGAGATAGTTGCCGTTGGCGTCGGTGACCGCGGTGGCGATCAGCACGCCGCCGGGACCATAAAGCTCGACGGTGACACCTGCCAGCGGGGTTTCGTTGGGACTCTGCCTGCCATCGGCGTCGGAATCAAGCCAGACACGGTTGCCGATTTCGATAGGCGCGGCGACGCAGATGGCGTCCAGATCACCCAGACTGCCGCCTTTGCCGAAAAAGTCCTGGTTGAAGCCGGAATCGGGTCCATCGAAAATACGGTACGCCTGGGTGCGGTTACCCGTTGTATTGCTCATCCAAAAGACGCCACCGTCAAAGGGTTCGGCTTGACTAAAGACGGGGTCATAGCCAGTAGTCACGATTTCAGCTTCACCGGGGACAAAGAGGATGCCGCCCTGGTTAGTTTCGTCGTGGAAGGGATAATTGTCGCCATAGTAGAACTCAGCGCCGCCCGGTCCCTGCTGTGAGCCTGCGTCACCGCTGGAGAGCGCGCCGCAGTTGCCCGCGTTTTCCAGCACCCAGACGCCGCCGACAAGGCAAGCGCGCAGAAGATCGCCCGCCACGTCTGCGGAAAACGTGCCTGAGCCATTGGGCTGTGGCGCGAAGAAGCCCTGCTGGTCGCCGAAACGGTCACGCAAGCCGATCATCATGTCGCCGTTGAAGTCAAACTCAATGCCTGTCACCATCGGCTGAGGATAGGTGAACTCAAAAGGCTCGATGTCACCAAAACCTGGCAGCGGCTGTGACGGTCCAAATTGAGCAGGCGTAGGGAAAGTGGGTGTCCAGGGACGCCACGCGCCCGGCGCACAATTGGCTGGAGCAGGCGGCGGCGGATTAGGCAGCGGAACACCTGCCGGAAATGAACCGTTACGGATGGTGCAGCCATGAGGATAGGTCAGCGGAAAGCTCAACACCGGCGCGGCGCTGATGCCGACACCGGGCGTAAGCGTGAAGATATGCGCCACGAGATCGGCAGGGTTTTGTGTCGATTCCGCAGAGCAAACAACGCCGACATACACCAGCCCATCACGCACCCCCAAGCCGAAGGGGCGGAGATCCGTAGGCACAGTACAGGGGTTTGCAGGAAAAGCAAAATTCTGCATCGTGCCGAGGGTGGGGTTGCCAGCGACGATGTTGACGGCGATCTGATACACTTGCTGATCGAATAGATTCACGACAAACATGGTTTGATCGTCTTCTAAAAGGTCGATGTCACCGAGACCGATTTTGCCCACCGCATCCCATGACAGGGTATCGACTAACGGGAACATAACGGTATGCGGATCAGCGCCAGCATTCAGTGTCGTAAAGACCGTGCCGTTGGGCGGCGCTGCTGGATCAACCATGTAAATCGCGCCGGGACCTCCGGGACCAAAACCCGAATGCCGCTTCATGAATGCGCCCACGAAGATCGTATCGGTCATCGCCTGATGCGCTAGACCCCACGTCGTTCCAATCTGATTATCGAACGACAGGTCTGTTTGAGGTCCTGAATCGACACCCGCCGACCAGGGCGGAGCCGCCGCGCCGTTGTTATAGCCAAAACGGATGAGGACATCGCGCGTGCCTGTGGTTTGCGCGCCGAACTGAAAACAGTTGAGCGCCAGATCGGGGTTTTGCTGGCAGAACTCGCCAGGGCGGTTAAAGCCTACGTTGGCAACCTGTCCATTGGTGACAAACTGCACGGTGGTATTGGACATGCCACCGTTCGCGCCCGGTTGAAAGCCCAGCGGCGCACCAAATTCGAGACGAATGGTGGTATCCGCCGTGCCCCAGTTATAGGTATACGCGCCATTCGCGGCGGTGAACACTGTACCGAGATTAGTATTTACGGCGTCGAAACCTGTGATGGTTGCGCCGCCGATGCCGGGTTCGCGGATATCCTGTGTGCCGTTGGCGTTGTAATCGCGGAAGACGATGCCCGTGACCGTGCCTGCCGCATAGACACCAGTCGTCGGCAGTAAGCCGAGGCAGAGCATCAAAAGGATAAAAATAAAAAAACGAGAGGAAAAGCTTACTGGTTTAAGACGTAGCATGGCGCGTCTACTCATTTATGTTGAATTCATGTGTCAAACATAAGTAGCATATACTGAAAATAATTATCCTACAACCTTGCTTGCCTGGAAGTTGCAGAAAGGTTAGCGAATTCAAACACTGCTGAGTTCGGTTATGGCTTGCTGCTGGTGTTCACGGTCATGAGCATCAATTTTGTGAGCGATGGCTTGCGGGATGCGCTTGACCCGCGCGGGGATAAGAAGATGTTGAGGATGACGTTCAAATTTGGGCGCGGTGAGCTTGGTTAGAATCGGTTAGAAAAAACAGACTTGCGCGCGCTCTACGGCAAATGCAACGGTTGAGTACCATCTGAAATGTAGAGAACGTGTACATTCTTTGCGCACGATAGGAAAGTGAGCGTAGCGCTTGCGCGCAATTCCTGCGCGCGCGCAAAGGGGTCTAAAAAAGGGCAAAAATGGGTGCTAAAGTTAGAAAAGGTTGGCGATTTCTAACAAGATGTCAATTCAGGCTTCGCTTCAGGTTTCACAATTACTGGACATGCGACTCCACATATCACCAAACTGCCAATCGTTTAAAGCCGCTTTAAAACTCCTTATACCATAGAGAATGGTCATCCAATAACCTTGTGCGAAAGAACACTATTTTCGCTCTATTTTCAACCTAGAATTGTATCAACTAATCAACCGATTCCGTTGCAAACTACGGCTGCTTAAAATGACCGTTTGAGGTGCAATTAGTGATTGCTAACAACTGTTGAGATTTTTGTGAAAAATTGCTGATACAGAGGGAATTCGCGCACAACTTTAGTGTAACAACACTGGTCAACCCCTTACCTGACCCTTGACCTTGTAGCTGCTACAAGGTTTACCTTATTTCAATTGAGGTAAAGATGAGAGCATATAAAGACAGTCCTTTCTCGGCTATCGTAACAATAATCACAGTGCTACTAGCGATGAGCGCATGTGTCCCTGCTAGTTCTCCTTCAAGCACCCTACCACTGGCAGAGGATCGCCCAACATTTATCTTCTTCTTCACTGATAACTGACTACCTTGAGCACAGATGATGCCCATCGTGCATGGGCTTGAGGAAGAATTCAGTGATCGCGTGCAATTTATTTATCTCAATGCCGAAGATGGGACAAACGGACAGGCAGCTTTTGCAGCATCAGGCTTACCAGGGCATCCAAGCTATCTTCTTTTTGCCGCAGATAGTAGCGAAATATATCGTGCCTTTGGCATCGTCGAAGCTGAGGCATTACGCCAAGTGATCCTAAGCAACACACCATAGGGATGTCAGTGTACAAATTACTCACAAACTACGCTCGGCTCATCCGCAACCGTCGCTATTTTCCTTTGTGGCTTGGGCAACTCTTTTCTAATCTCGGTGACACCCTCCACTACATCGCCCTTGTTGCGTGGGTCTATCAGCGCACAGGCTCAAGTCTCGCTGTCTCTGGCGCGGTGTTTTTTGAAGTTGTTCCAGTCATTCTCCTTGCGCCAGTTGCGGGCGTTGTGATTGATCGCTTCCCTCGTAAATTCATCCTAATTGCAGCTGATGTGGCACGGGCGGGCTTAGTGCTAGCGCTCTTGGCAACGACGGAACTATGGCAAATCTACGTCATCATCACGCTCCTCACGGCGGCAGGGGTGTTTTTTAATCCTGCGGTGAGTGCAACCTTACCAACCCTGTTAGATGAGGACGATCTGCTGGCTGCTAACTCAGTGTCGTGGTCAACAGGGCGCTTTGTGCAGATTCTTGGCTCGGCGTTGGCGTTGGGGATTATTGGCGTTATTGGGGCTGAAGCTGCCTTCGTGTTCAACACCCTCACTTTTCTTGTCTCGGCTGCGTTGATCCTGCTCCTCCCAATCCCACAAGGGGAAAAAGTTCCTGCTCGTGGCTGGCAAGGCTTTGTGACTGATGCCCGCGAAGGCTTGCAGTACGCGCGGACTGACTGGTTCATATCGCGGTTAGTATTGGTGCAAGCTCTCGCCTCGTTTAGCGTGGGGGCAACCTCGGCGCTGCTGGTGGTGCTGGCTCAACAACATTACCAACTGCCACCGGGCGGCTTCGGCTCATTCATTATGGCAATTGGGGTCGGGGCGCTTCTGGGACCCTTTTTACTCGGGTTGCTGGCTCGTAATTACCAACGCTCTCATTGGCTGTTTGGACCTTATGTTATTCGGGGGATCGGAGATGTGCTGCTTGCGGTCTTTACCGCTCCGCCTCTGGCTTGGCTGTTGCTGTTTATCTACGGGCTAAATACCTCATCTGGCATGATCGTGTATCAAACGTGGCTGCAACGCCACGTCCCCAATAATATGCGAGGGCGGGTGTTTACTTGGCTTGATGTGGTTTGGAACGCGATGAAAGTGATCTCATTGGGGATCGGTGGCTGGATCGCTGAACAAACGAGTGTAGAAGTTGTCTACTACTTCGGTGGCACGCTGCTTGCCCTCTCTGGTGTGCTTGGAATTATCCTACTCAGAAACGAGCCACAACCTAAAACTGTTGAAAATCCACTCTAAAAAAGCCTTCTATATTATCCACTATAGTTTATGCAAAGGCTGCCTCTAAAAAGTTACCGCCGGATAGAAACTTACGAAAACAGTCATTTGCCATCGTAGGAACATTACACCACGCATTAAAGTGTTAAAAGGAACGCAAATATGCGCTGTTTCGTGATTCGCGCATGTCATTGTTCGCCCTCCCGTGAATTCCCGCCGCCTTACCACCCTTTGCGTGCATTGATGTGCCACAGCGCTCCCTCAAAAAACGCAGGTGGAACGCCGCGAACTCATTTTGTCGCCGCCCCACGTTCCACCTCGCGTACTTGAGTCGTTCCAGGCGCACCTTTTGGCATCACCCCTTCCATAATGCTATCATGTACCCTCATTCAACCGATGAGCAATGATGGAGCAACCTTATGACGACGGTGCTTTTCCTGACCAGCGCTCACAAAGGTGATGCGATGGTGCGTGAGGTCAAGCGGCTCGGCTGCCACGTGATCCTCGTCACCGAAGAAAAACTCAAAGACGAACCCTGGCCCCGCGACAGCATTGACGAGACGTTTTACGTCGCCGATCTGGCACGCTATCAGGACGTGATTAACGCCATCAGCTACCTGGCGCGCAGCAAGCAGATCGACCAGATTTTGCCGCTGGACGAATTCGAGGTGGAACTCGTCGCGTTCCTGCGCGAACATCTGCGGCTGCCGGGCTGGCGCGTGTCGGCGGTGCGGCACTTCCGCGACAAGCTGATTATGCGCGAAGTGACGCGCAACAACGGCATCCTCGTGCCCGATTTCATCCAGATTTTGAACTACGACAAGCTGCGCGAGTTCATAGCGAACGTGCCGCCGCCCTGGGTGCTGAAGCCGCGCTCCGAAGCTGGCTCGATGGGGCTGAAGAAAGTCAACAGCGACGAGGAAGTGTGGCGTTCGCTCGATGAGTTGGGCGACAAACAGTCACATTATCTGCTGGAAAAGTATGTACCGGGCGATGTGTTCCACGTCGATTCGCTGACGGTCAACGGCAAAGTCGTGTTCAACAGCGTGCAGAAGTATGGCAAGCCGCCGATGGACGTGTATCACGGTGGGGGGGTGTTCACGACGCGCACACTGTCGCGCGATGCCAAAGACTCGAAAGCGCTGGTGAAGATGAACGAAAAGACGCTCAAGGCGCTGGGAATGACCTACGGCGCAACGCACGCGGAGTTCATCAAGGCGCACGACGGCAGCGGCTACTACTTCCTCGAAGTGGCGGCGCGCGTCGGCGGGGCGAACATTTCCGATCTGATTGAGTACGCGACGGACTTCAACCTGTGGCGCGAATGGGGCAAGCTGGAAGTGGCGCTGCTGCGCGGCGAAAAGTATGAACTGCCGCCTGTGCGCAGCGATTACGGCGGCATCATCGTCTCACTGGCGAAACAGGAACACCCTGACACTTCTGCCTACAACGACGCGGAAATTGTGTGGCGACAGGATAAACCCTATCACGCAGGCTTCATCGTTGTTTCGCCGGAGGCTGAGCGTGTAGAAGCACTGCTGAACAATTACGCGCCGCGCATCGCCAACGACTTCCTTGCAGTGGGCACGCCGATGGGCGTGCAGCGCACGGGGATTGCAGGGTAAAACAAATTTATCGAGTAGAATCAATGTAAGAGGAGCTACAACCTATGGATACCCCATTGATCACAAAGTCGGACGAGATACTCAGCGGGATACCAGTCTTTTACGGGACACGTGTGCCTGTACAAAATTTGCTTGATTACCTGACCACTGGCGAAACCATTGACGAATTTCTGGATGATTTCCCTACTGTGACCCGTGAACAGGTGATCCGTTTTCTTGAAGTCGCAGGAGAAACCCTAATCGCACACGCCGATGAAAATTCTCATTGATGAGTGTTTGCCACGAAAACTGAAACGTGAATTACCCATGACGTAAGTTGGGGCGCAGTCGCTTATGATTGCGCCTGTATCTAAAGTTAGCCCTTGCTATCCTTAAGCAAGGACTACGGCAAAATCCTTACATAGAATTTCAAAGTCATATTAAAAAGGAGCAATCTCATGCCAGAAATATATCAATCAGGAGAGGATATTCCCGAATTCGGGGGAACGGTAAGCGGTGGAACCACCATCGTTATTCATCGACCAGAAGACGTTGAAATACTTCAAGATATATGCAGGGCGGCTAGTTTAAGTGATGAGCCTTTAGCGACTATTTCCGATGTATTGGATCGTACAGCAGCCATTCAGCCTGTCGAGGAATCATCTGAAGAGTTCTTGATTACAATATCGGATATTCTAACGAGTCCTGAGTTTGAAATTGGGGAAGATGAACATGAAACGTCAGATCGGTCTGACGAGGGCGATATTGCTGGCTCAAAAGAAGACAGTATAGAGAACCTGGACGATTTAAATGATGCCGAGTGGTTAATCAAAGCGCTTGGCTTCGCGCGCGAAATTTGGCTGGCTCAGGAAGCGGATGAATACGGCTTTGATCTGGCAATGCTGATTTCCGACTCAGAATTTGAGACCGAGAGCAGGATAGAGATTGAAAGTGCGAATCCAGCATTAGTCTTTCACAGAGGTTCCCTCAAAATCATACTGCTCAAGGGTGCATTGATTGCAGGTCCAGGAGTAGTAGGGCGTAGTATAAGAGTGCTGTCGGCTGCCGTAGTCATTATTCCGAGGCGTCGTATACTTCCTGAAGATCAGGCAAAAGCTTTAATGGAAAGCTTGCGTACTAAGGCATTAGAGAAAGCTGAGCCACTTGAGCGATTTGACGAGGTAAAGCCTGAGCAGTTGTACGGTAAAGAGGGGGTCATCATTTTCATTCATGGCTTACTTTCTACCGATGCAGGATTATTTGATGGCTTACTCACCAGACTGAGAAATGATAAGACTATGAATGAGGCTTACTTTTTTGTTGGTTGGCCTCATGACACTCTCAAGCAAATTGACGTAAATGCGATGGACCTCGTGAAAAAGATGTCCGAGCTACTAGGCACGAGTAGCCAAAGAGTGGTATTTGTCTGTCATTCTCGTGGCGGACTTGTGGCACGCAGCACAGCAGTAAAGTTGTATGAAAAAAAGGGGGAAAATTGGACGAAACGGCTGGGGGGCTGTGTCACTTTTGGTACTCCCCATGCTGGCGCTGAATTAGCAGCGTCTCCCTTTGAACTTTTGGGGACATTCGTGGCTGTGCAAGCTTTAATCCAAACAAAAAGTTTCCTTTCTTTTGGTGACATGCTGTATTATGTGCATGCATATCCAGATTTGAAGGGAATTACTGATCTTAGACCAATGCGCGACAAGAAGGATTTTCTATATGAATTAACTGCTGAAGAAGTAAAACTTGCAGAACCAGCAAAAATGCGTCTTCTGGACATCTTAGCCTTAGGTGGTAAAGCTCCCAATGAGGAGCCTAAGACATCCTTGGCTAAAGCGATTTTTGATGACGATGAGCATGATCTCGTGGTAAGAACCGCATCAACGATTTTCGATTCTCCTCTCAGGAAACCCTTACCTTGCAATCACTTTAAATATTTTGATTTAGAACCAGTCATAGACTTATATTATGACGAAGTTTTCAACTTTATTAAACGGGCACTGGACTACGATGCCGTGAAACAAAAGCGGGAAAGTAATCCATAACTACGTCTGATGTGAAATGAATTTACAAAAGAGGCAGAGTTTGCCAAGATGGAAGCTAAGCAAAAAGCCCATCGAAA
>CALMZT010000269.1 GCA_937870805.1 uncultured Chloroflexota bacterium | reverse complement strand
AGCTCACACAGGAGCGCCCTTCCAATTGATCTCAGGCGATATGAGCTGTCTACAACAATGCTGTAGAGTGTTGTCTGACCGTCTTTACGATGGCGATAGTGGACAACGCCGACAATCTCATCCCCTGTTTTGACCGCGACAAACAACTCGTTTCGCTTGATTGAATTAACCAACGCTGACTTAATGACAAATCCTAGCTCATTTTTATGTCGGTCGAACAGTTTCTTTATCGCATCAATTTCTTCGACAATCGCGTGCCTGATTTCGATTTCACTTCCAGAGATCGTAATCTTCGTCAATTACACTCGCCTTTGTTCCGCCACCGTGCTGACTTTGTCGGGGACGAATCTGGAGCATAGAAACGGATTCTTGCTCGTCATCGACCAACACAGCCTGCCCTGTTCTTTTCAATTCGCCAATTATCGCACGGAGTTCACCACCCATATAGTCCTGACTGAGACGGTTGAGCGCCATTACATCATCACGCGATGTTAATTTGTGGCTGAGGATGATATCGCACTGTGAGAGGACTTCCGCGTCAATTGCCGACGGCTGTTGGGTGGCAACGACTAACGAAAGTCCCGGTTGGCGACCCTCTTTTGCCCAGCGTATCAGTTGAGGCTTTGCGAGGGAGCGGGTCGAATCAGGTATAAATTGGTGAGCTTCATCAAGCGCCATCCATACGCGAGGAAGTTTGCCCGCTAAACCAAATTCCTCCCTTAGTCGAGCGTCTGACCTCGCTCGGAACAGATTTCTAGCGATGACCGAGACGATCAGATTTCGGCGACCGTAAGCACCACTTTCTAACCGGCTGACATCAACGATGTTGACTAGACTGGGTATGAAGATGTTGTCCATCGGCAAGTATTCCTCTTCGCTGAAGAGATGCCAGTTTTGGGCAGCTTCCAAGCGATTGAGCAATGCTTCTTTTGAAGTGTCTTTTGCGCGCTTGTCGTTCTGCACAGCTTTAATCAAAGCTCCAACTGTAAAAAAGTTCCGATTTTCGCCCAAATTTTGTACGGCACGGAATAAAGCGATCCCCATTGGCTCATTGATATTGGCATCAAACAAATCACACCAGCCATCAGGACTAAGATCGGAAGCATTAAGGCGAAGGGGGATAACTTCGACTCCTCGCCGTTGCAGCTCGATGAGAATATCTAAATCATAAAGTTCTTCTGGGATACCGGGCACCAGCAACCGCACGTTGAACCCCTGGGCAGTCAGACCCCATTGATAGAGTTCGTTGCTCTGCTTGTCGTTACGCAGTGCCATGGTGTGGTAAATCCCCATTGGATCAATGATGATCGGAATTACATCTTGAGTCCCCACACTGATAAGCTCCTCAATGACGACTCCTAGCGTGTAAGATTTGCCGCTTCCGCGCTTACCACAAACCAAGACGGCACGTGATCCGGTCGCGTCTAGATAGGTATTCTTCTGTGTGGCGATGTCACGCCCAAGCATGAGTTCCAAGGTTATCTCACCTCGAATTTCGCAAAAGGAACAATAGATTCTTGATAGGATAAACCACCATGTACGCCGCTGTCATCAGCTTTGATGCGACTTCCTAGGTATGGATAGGTAAGTGAATAGTAGACTTGACCGCTTCGCTCGTATCTAACCGTACAGGCGTAAGCAGACTCACCCGGGCGAGTCGTTGAGTAACGAGGCTTGCTCCCCGTTACGTCGAGAGTCTTCCAATTGTGTTCCGTCTTCCACAGAATGCCGTGATCTGCAACCAAGTACAGGCAAATTCTGCGCTTCTGCTTGCTCAAGACCTGTATCACACGTTCTATATCCTGCCGGATTGCCATAATAGCACCATCGATTTCGGCACGCGACATTTCACGTTTACTATGTGCCAGTCCATCCAAGCCTTCGCGCATAATCTGAATATATGTGGGTTGTTTAAATGTGAAGGAGCGAAGTTCTGTTAGAATCGCCTCAAAGTTTGCAACTCGATGAGTGGGTATCTGCCTAAACAAGTAATCCGAAATCACATTACTGTCTGGTGCCCAATATGTATAACCGAGGGCGTTCTTGTAGCCAATATCGTGCAACCGTGAGAATACACTTGGCGATCCTACAATCGATGGAAAACCTACAGTTGGAAGCACCGTCCTCTGATCGTCTGCCAAGCGATAGGTTAGGCTGGGCCCGTCCACAAAACATGGGATCGCGGTATCAATCCAATCGATAACATCCCCGTAGCTTAGCCCATCAACGAGCATCAACACAACGATGTCATATCGACGCTCGATCACATCCTCAACGAGGGTGACTGCCACTCCATGTGTTGTGAGAAGTTGTTCGCGGGCATATTGCAGGTGACAATGCATATTCCGATTAATCGCGTCTACCGGAGGATGCTCTTTGAGCGAAATAGTTGGGAAACGCGCTTCAAGACGAAGATCATGCCGCAAAATGAGAGTCGGTGTCTGCGGAGCAACGAGCATATCATCAAGCTCAGATAGCACATCGTCACCACACTTCACGATCCGAACTGAATTTGACAACGCCAGCGGAAGTAGAGGATGCACATCTCCGATGACTGGTGTGCGTGTTAGCTTGTTCTCTAATTGCTGATAACCATCTTCCACCTCGACCATCGTTTAGCTCCTCACCTTACCCACATTCAAGCGGATGCGGCGCTTGTCATACAATCCCTGTAAGACCCTCCAGAAGTCATCGGCGGGCATCTCGGCATTCTGACGCCAATCCACAAGGTCAATGAAGGTATCTGGCTTATCGTCATTGATGGGAAGTCGCTGCATCAGCAGCTCTTCCTCTGGGGATAGTCGAACAGACTGGAACTGCTGATCAATCCGGCGGAATTGTGCAGATACATCCCGCAACATATCCCGCGCCATACTAAGTTCTTGGACTAAAAGATGAAATTGACCGCTGTCCTGAGTCGGAAAATCGTGCAACACTGAATCATCGAGCGCAGCTTCTTCCAATTGCTTTGCTCCAGAAAAGATTTGTTCCGCAGTCGTCACAAGCCCATTTGCGGTATCCGCAAGATTGTCGCGCTCATCCTCTGGAAGCTCTCTAAAGGGCTGAGAATGCAGTAAGTTGAGGATGCTTTGACGTTCCTCCTGCGCCTTTTTGGAAATTCGATCACTAAGGTCCAACACCAGCTTTCGTACTCGATCATAGAGTAGAGCAAAGGATTCTTCTGGGTGGTCTAAATTGTAGCTCAGTGGATTGCCTATCTGATCTCTAGTGTAAAGCGAACGATCGGTAAATGCTCGTGAGTAGCGGTTCTGAAGGCTCAGAAATTCATCTTCGCGCGATCTTCTGATATTATCCAACTCTTCTTTAATCTGGCGCAGTGGAACCGAGAAGACAACATGGTTTGGCAACACCTCAAGTTTGTTACTACGGCTGCTAATATCTCCTCGAATTCTCCGGGAAACATCTTCGAAAGCTTCATTTTGTGCCGCGCTACGTTCTTTCATTCGATCTAAAAGATCGCGCAGATCGGATCCCAAATCTACGATTTGACGCCAACGTAAGAAGTGATCACAGGATTCATCCAGCGCGTTGTTCTTGTGGTTAGCATCATCGATCTGCTGTGCGAGAGAAGCAATATTCCCTGAAATGCGTGCGAGCAATTCATAGGGAACAGTTTCTTGCAGCGCGAAGCGCTGTATTTCCTCCGCTTGAGCCACCACACGATCCACTGAAATTCTTACTTCGTTTGCAGCATCCAACAAGTGATTCCGAAGCACATTGACCTGTTCGGTGTAGCCAGCAATTCCGTTCACACGTTGATTCAGTGCTTCGAGCTTGCGTGGATTCAGAGATTGTATGCCAGTTCGTAGCTCCTTGATCCTTTTTCGCAGTTCCAGCAACTTCTCGTCGGCAAACCCTGCAAGCTCTTGATGTCGCGACTGAACGGCTTTTCCCAGTCGATATACGCGTTCCGGATCGGGTGTGCCAGACAACCGCTCTTTCTCTAGCATCTGCTGATACTTCTCGCACTCTTGGCTCAAGACGGCGAGACGCACTGTATTTCCAAATCCCTTGACGAGTATCTCAAGATCACCCTGAAACCTAATCAAAGCATGGGCAACATCATCAACAACAACCGTCTGCGAGGGTTTCTCACGAATGATGTGACGTTGCGGTGACTCGATGATTTCACGCTTCGTAAGTATATCGATAAGTACATTGGTTTCTTCTTCAAGGTAACCCTCGGCGGTCGCACGCTGAAGAATGGTGCCAAGCTCCAGTGAGTGAACTTCGACCTTTGTACCTCCAACCGTGACACGTTCAATGCGCTTTGACTCGCGTAGCCAAACGAGAATATCCTCTTCAAGTTTGTGCAAGCGGAAGCGAACAGCGCCCTCACTGTCCTTGCTTGTCCATTCTTTGGAAACTGTGATGAATAACGGAAAACTCCGACGGAAACTATCCAGACCCGTAGCAGCGCGGTTTAGCAAAGCAGCTATTTGCTCTTTAGTACCTTCAACTTCAACTTCACCGCGCTTTTGATAAATATTGTCAAGCCGTTCGAGTGCGCCAACGTACTCGCGTTTAAGAGCGGACTGCCACTGCGACGAACCCATAATAGTTTTATACGTTTTGTAGCGAGCATCGAGAATCTTCTCGATAGCGACTTCGGTGATGCGCTCCTGTGATACCCCATCCAGTTTTGCGCCAACCTGAGCATTAAAGAGGTCTTTGCGAATCGTGTCCAACATTTCCGGTTGGATTGCTCCGCGCACCATTTGATCGTCAGTTTCAGGGATCAACTTAGCAGCACGTTTCTCGTCCATCAAGGCGTAGATGTTCATCAGCACTAATGGGGAAAGGTCGTAGGGTGACCACACGTCCTGAAGCTGTTGACGAATGTTAAGCGGAATACCTTCCGGGCGGACATAGAGCAGATTGAGAGGGACTATCGCGGTGTGATAATCGTACTCTATACGTGCTTCGTAGGCAGTAGAGCGCCGTTGTTCCGGGTCGGAGCGGAGATCACTGCACAAGGTGAGATAGTATTCAATCGCCAAATCGCCATCAGTGGTCGCGTCTTTGCGCTCCTCATCTTCCCAGAAGATACGAACATGAACACGACGCGACGGGAAACGCGCAGAGAGTGATGAAAATGCGCCCTTAAAGATGATTGAGTGGTTAGAGGTCATGGTCGAAGGCTGCTCATCGACAACATCCCAACCCTTGAAAATGCTGATCTTGAGTAGATGCGCAAACACCTTGATCGCCCGTTCCTGCGTGATCCCGTGCTGTTCACCATAGGCGCGGCGGAATTCGCGGATGGTGGAGGCGAACCAGTCCGTCTTTTGAATGCCGATATGCAGACCAAATAAGGTCACGCCACGCATGGCATCGTCACCAACGCTGATCACGAGTTCACCGAGCGCCTTCATGCGCAGTTCTTCAAGGATTTCGACCATACCGGGATATTGACGCTGCACATCAATCGAGACGCCATTCGTCGGATAAGCAGCGGCCAGCTTGATCGCCGCTTCGTAGCGGTCGGGATCGTTGCGGACGATTTGGTGCTGGAGCGCTCGCCAGGTGATATTCGGAATCTGGTCATTGCCTGCAAATGGAATTGCGCCGCCGATGAAGTCGTCAATCAGGTCAACTGGGCTGTAGGGTTCAGCTTGGTACTGCGACTTGTACCGCTCCACCATGCGACGGAAAGCATTGATGACCGTGCGCGGACCATTCGAGAGTTCCTGCCGAGCAGCGATTTCGCCTAATGCCCGCAATGTGTATGGTGCGACTACCGCATCTTCTACATCGCGGAAGTCGAATTCCTTCGCCAGCAAATGCCATAGGTTTTCGGCAAAACTGTTATCGTAGATGGTGGTCAGGTCGAGGCTGAAATTCCGCATACGGTGCAGCAAGTCGTCGCGCATTTCGCGAATCACACCGACTTCCTTCAACGGGATCACCAAGACCAAGCCAAACTTGAGATAACCGCCGCGTGTTGCCAAACCATCCACCAGCGTGAACAGTGGCGTGATCGGCTCGGACTCACGCTTCATGCGCGGCTCGATATAAAGCTGGATTTCATCGCACAGCACGAGCAAGCCATCGTAACCTGCGCCAATGGCGATCTCGGTTGCCTGCTCAAAAAAGGCGATGTATTCGCTGGCTTGCAATTCGAGGATGAAGCGTCCCTGTTCCATCCAACTACGCAGCACAGCCGGACTGACGTTATTCGCTTCAGCTTCACGCTCAATGCTGCGACCGCTCACACGATCATGCAGAGCATCCAGTTCTGAAACAAGCTGCGGAGCGCGCACAGCTATGCGGTAACGAATCCACCCGTAGATCGCCGTCAGTAAGTCCATCAACTGAATCAACTTAAAGGGTGGTACGACCAACAAATTCGCTTGTTCGGCACGCTGCCACAAATAGAGCGCTGTGCTGGTCTTACCGTATCCGTACTCGGCGGTGATGTATCCGCCGGGTGCACGCGCATCTTTAACTGCCTTAATCAGCTTGCGCTCGAAGTCTTCAACGCTCAGTGCGCCTTCACGCCCCTCGGCGGCGCGATTGATGGGCACGTAAGTGTTGACGTGACGTTTGTATTTCTGCTCCACACGCTCAGCGTCACGCAGTAGATCGGCAGCGGTAAAGGTGGGTACGACTTCTTCTTTGTTGAGGATAAAATCCAGTCCTGCAATGCTCATAAAGAATCCTTAGACATAACACTGGAGAAGCTGCCAGAGGTTAGGCGATGGCGGTGGCGTGGTAACTTCGTAGAAACCTAAACGCCCAAAAGTGCGTGCAATCTGACGGAGATCGTCAGAGGTTGGCAAATCAAGCTGAATCTGACGCATTCGCAGCGCAGTAGGCTTGTGGGTGATGAACACCACACTCCCCGCATCCATCAGCGCAGCATCCGCTAATAAGCTACGTTCTTCATCTTCATAGGTCGGGGCATTGTCAAGGATCAGAATTGACATAGGCTGCCCATCGAATTCCCGTAGGCGTGCTGCGACTGGCACATGCACCCCTTCGAGCGCACGCACTAATCCCCAGGCGAGGTAGGTTTTGCCCGTACCTGGAGAGCCATACAGGTTAATACGCTGGTTGGGGAACTGTAAACGTTCGACCAGCACATCATAGACAGCACGCTGCGTAGAAGTAAAATACTCCTGTGGTGCACGCCGCTTCATCTCATTCACCAAGCGCAGCCATTCACTCATCGAATTACATCCTCGACAGCAGGAATTTTGTGCAGACGCACAAAACGACCGTAAGACCCTGCGCGTGTCCCCGGTGAAATCAACGATGGGAAGGTGGGAATCGCCCAGTCGAGAACGCGGTCAAGTGCTTCGGGTGAGAGCAAACAGGCTTTACACAGAGTTTCGCGTTTTTCGCGTGTGAGCAGAATATCCACACCTGTTACCGTTGTTTCGTCACGCAGCACCCACGCCAGGGCCAAGACAACCAATTCAGGTGGGCAAAAATCGCGGCGGCGGAAGGTGCGATCCTTAGCATCCGGGCTATTGGGGTGCAGCACCTGCGGTTGCAGCGCGAGCAGCCATTTATGTGCCCCGGTGAGGCTTTTACGGCTGAACGAGATTTCATCGAACTCGCCCACGTTCATCGACGTAAACGCTTCCCTCGCTTCGTTAATGGTTTCTTCGACCTGACGATCAAGATAGGTGGTGGTTAACTGTATGTCACCGTCGGACCAATAGCGATCACAGCAGTTGCGATAGCCCCACGATTGCAGAAAATCGAGTGGGTGATGTGCATCCCACCCGGAGTAGATGAGAAAGTGGAGTAAATCGCCCCGCACCTCTTCACGGATACGGGCGAGGGCGCGTCCATCAGGTGATAACCGTATCGCGCCGTCTGCTTTTGCGAGGATACCCATTGAGGAAGCGGTTGATGGCAACTCAATTCGTGATCCAATCCCCTTTTCCGCTAGGGCTTCCAGAAGCTCTTTGTAGGTCGGAAAATCGAGATCGGGATCGGAAGCAAGCAATGAGAGCGTTCTTGCAACATTATCTGGATTTGCGTCAGGTTGAATGTGAATATTGAGCTTTATTGCAGCCATTTCTCGAACTCTTCACGGTATTTGGGTGAGCCTGCTTTATAGATTGCTTGGATATGGGCACCATTCCCATCATTGACCATTGCGACAGTTTCTGCCATAACAATTAGGTTATGTGCCGCCCGATGCATCTTGTACAGATTGAGATTGGATAAGTTTTCGCACAACTGGCATTGATGTCCAGTTAGGTTTCTCCAGTCGTTGAATTGCTCGAAAGTAATGCCCTTCTGGAGTTCCGACACACTGATCCCATAGGAGATGTTGTATGCACGCATAAATGGCAGAAACACCTGACCAAAGCCCGCAGATTTCAGCCATGTTGCTGAGTCAAACGAGTCAGCTTTAATGCCCTTGATCATGGCTACAAGTGATGGTGTCCCAAGACCAAACAAATGAACTTGCATTCCATTGTCATGTGCAACGTCAATGACGTAGCGAGCGATTTCTACCGCGCTCTTGGTTGCTACGTTGATTTCGCTGTTCTGTCCCTGTGTACCAAAGCTACCGAAGCCAATCCGCTTAACACCTAAACGGATGTAAGCCCGTAAGCATTCATCTACCTGTTTGTAAGTATGACCTTGCACAACAGGCATAGCGCGTGATTTCAAATCATCGGGCATTTCTTCAAAGAAAAGCGTACTGAACCGAATTGTGTCTTTGACTTTCAGATCAACAACTTCAGTTGAATCTTGGCTTGTTGGCACATGATCAGGAAGCGTATACACAGAAGCCCAACGATTCTCGCGATAGGTCGTCAGGAGCGGCATGTAAAGCTCTTCATAGCGTAGCCTACCAAGTTGTACATAGTAGCCGCCGCTGTCGAACATGACGTGACGACCATCCTCAGCCATTTGGCGTGCAAGGTCAACCGAGCCTCGCTCTACAAACATTGGGGTAATTAGGACGTTTTGCAGAGGGTCAATGGCAGGCTGTGCCATCTCAACATGACGACGGATTTTTTTGATGTCGCTTGGACAAACAGTCATCGACGCGACAAAACGGAGTTGATGTCCTAACATAATTTCCAAATGCCTAACATAGGATTAGATGTATAAAACTCTTTAATATTGATGATTGACCTCACAGAGACTTGCACTCCGACCGTTCCACCAAACCGCCGTAGCATAGTCCACATAAGCCGTAGTTCCCCAGTGATGAGGTTTGGGTGCAGTACTAGGCTCAAATCATGGTGGAAAGATACCTCTCAAGGTATGGTGGAGGGACAACTAATCTCATCGTGTACCCTCGATAAATTTTGTATATGCTCATGGTATTAGTATAGCAAAGATTACATTATCAGCCTCTTAATTGTTTTAAGATTGAAATATCTTGCATGGTGAATTTACGCTCTTTCGTTATTTCATTAGAGCATGAACATCTCAAGGTGATCGTCCCAATCATCGACTTCCGAGTCCTCAGGTTCTAATGTCTCGATCACACTGAAATCGGGGAGTTCCTGTGGCGGGTTTGCCTGGAGCGCTGCCCGTCCCACATCAGTAATGCGCCAGTTGCTCCCGTCCACACGCACCGCCTCAAACGCGGCAAGCATGTTCAAACGGAGGGAAATATCGAGCCCATCACTAGTTCCGCTGAACACGATAGCTTTGAGTGTTTTTGTGTCCGCAGAGGGCAGACTATCCAAGACTGAAAGGAGTTCGGAGGTTTTCATAACACGACGGCATATCGAGCTTAGTGCCTGCATACGTACATGCTGCAACTTCATATCTGCTGCAATCATTAATTGCAGTGGTTGTGGGTTAGGGTCAGCAATATTGATCGGCGGAATCAGACCTGCTGCGTACCAAGCATCGAACGCAGATTGAACGTCGCGCTCACGAGTTGGCGCTTGTTCTGCCCAGCTCAGCATCTCTCCGTAGAACTCTCGCGGGAGCAGACCCTGCTTCTCGATTAATAGCCGCCGCCCGACAAGCAGGGAGTCGAAAAAAACACGGGCATTTCCTCGACTCGGGAGCAGGGGCGGTGGGCAATATGAAAAGGTGAGTTCCCCTCGCTCAGTTAAGATGCGCTCGTCATGCCTCCATTTTGCCAGACCGTACAGCCCACCACCGTAACTCGTGAACTTCTCATGGGTACCGAGGTAGATCATGATGGAGGAGAATTTCGCTTCGCGGAGGGGATTTACACGCTCATGTACTGTGTTCACATCCAGCGGAACCCCTGCCTCGTCGAGTACTTCTTCGATCAAATCAACATACTTCGGTGGTTGCACAGGGGCATCGGGGAACTGCTGACGGAGTGCAAACGTGCCAGAGTCCGTGCGAATGAATAAGTTTGTATAGCGACCAAGCTGCGCGTGTACCGTATGCGGGGTTACCTGCTCGTCCGTTGCCAAACGTTGATTGACTAAGCTGGTAAGTTCGGTGAAATGTGCAGGACGACCTAGCTCGCGTAGGACAATAACCATATCGTCAAAGAGCTTCTTGCGCCACCGATGCAAACCCCAATCGCCATTATCCATTTGCCCGAAATCGGGATGGAGTTCCAAGATACCGCAAACTATTTTCTGGTCAGGCGGATTATCAGCAAATTGCCGATTGGTAAACTCAAAAAGCTTCGTCAGGCTCATTGGGGCCATATTGGTATTGAGGTAGTTGCGTATAGCAAGATAGACGCTCAGTACATAATCTGCTCCAAGCTTCGTATCACAAATTAGCGTTTTCTCTACCGTTAACCCAAAGCGTTGTTGATCATCGTCAAGGACTTCGTCGTTGATGAAGCGCAGCAGTCCCACCAACTGATCGGCATCCTGTGTCGCAATTGCGTCTGCGACATAAGTTACCAATTTTTCGATAGTTGTTACACTTGCATCTTCAATATATTGCTTACACAAAGCTCGAATGTGCCGGAGCAGCCTGTTCTGCTGGGTACTCCGACGTACTCTTGTCCGTATGTTGTTTACACAGACTTGGCGAACTCGTTCGCGTGTAAGACCAAACTTATCTCCAGTTTCTTGTAAAGTGTGTACTTCATTACCTAGTAAACCGAATCGATAGGCAAGAATTTCTACATTCCGTTCATTGATGCCTAGCATCAGCGCCTCAAACACATCCTGCTCGCTAACTTGAGAAAGGTCTAGCTCTGATTCGTGGTGAGGAACGACATGAAGTTCATTATCTGTTTGTCCATAATCGTTGTCTTCTAAGTTAGCGGTACGTAGCAAGCGGAAATAGGTATCCAGTTCTTGAAGGCTGATCTCTCCTAGACCACCCAATGTTGCCAACTCTTCCCGGGTTGCGGATAGCAAGTCGGCTACTGTCCGAATACCAGATCGATAAAGCGCCCGCCGTGTACGATTTGAAACAGGCAAATCCATCACACTTTGTTCTGGTGGGAAGGATGTCTGAAATACGATTGGATCTGGCGTTTCGGAATTTGTATCGAACTCAACATCACCAGTTGTTACTTGGCATCCATAGGATGCCAGTAGCGAGGTGATCTCATCAATAGCCGTTGCACCGATACCATATATTCGAAGCAGTTCCTCTACAGGAGTTTGAGCCAAGGTTTGAAGATCTCGGATCCCGCGTCTATAGAGTGCGTTCGCGACTCGTCTGGATAAGCCTGTGTTAAATACAGAAAAATTTCGATAGTCCATTGCGTTGACAATCTACTCAGGTCGCGGAAATTAGGAAGACGATATGATATCGATGTCAAAATCTCTACAGAAGAACGATATTAACTTATAATTTAACGTCACACATCCTTAATATCCAGTGTATCGCACATTGAGTGTTATAAAGATTTAGAAACGAGAAGTTTTCTCGATCTGCTCTATAATATTGTAAACAGTGCGGTAATCCATCTTAACGCCAACAGAATTAGTAGGTGAAGGAATTGCCCTTCTCATACATAGCGTGACTTATAAACTCATTACACTCTAAAATCTTGAAAAACATAGGTGGTGGCCGGAGTTAAGGTCCCCAGCCAAGACCATATGGTTCAAGCATACGCCGCTGAAAGCATACGTGCGGCACGCTTCATGTATTTCGGAAACGTGTTAGGATTGCGTCCGATAGCCAGTGCTGCCTGGCGGTAGGTCTTGCCGTCGATCTGCGCTCGGATCGCTCCGGCGATGCAAACGGTATGATGGTACTGTTCCAACAGTGCATCCGCTGGCTCAGTATGCCCTTGCTGATATTGTTCGCGCCAGTTCTGGTACGGTGAGGTGAACTGCCCGTTGTTCCGGTTCTCGGCTGGCTTCTGCTCTGGAAGAGTGTAGCTATGACGTTCCAAAAACACCTGCGCGAATTCGTAGCGAACCTCTTGCAGCATCGGTTCTTCGTAAGTCTTGTGCCAGTTCCAGGGTGTCACACCTGCCAGCGATGCCGCGTCTTTGCGTGTCACCTGTGTCGTTACGGCATA
>CALMZT010000268.1 GCA_937870805.1 uncultured Chloroflexota bacterium | reverse complement strand
GCATTTTTATCCATTGGGGTTTGTATTCGGTGCCTGCCTTCGGCAATGAATGGTATCCCCGCAATATGTATTTGCAGGGATCAGAAGAATTCAAACATCATGTCGAGACCTATGGTTCTCACACGAAATTTGGGTACAAAGATTTTATTCCGCTGTTCAAAGCCGAAAAGTATGATCCTGATCATTGGGCGCTGTTATTCAAGAAATCAGGAGCGCGCTACGTTATTCCCGTAGCGGAGCATCACGACGGATTTGCGATGTATGACTCGGCGTTTTCAAACTGGACGGCTGCGAAGATGGGTCCGAAACGAGATTTGATTGGCGAACTTGCGGATGCTGTACGCAAGCAAGGACTAATTTTTGGAGTATCGAACCATCGGGCTGAACACTGGTGGTTCATGAATGGCGGGATGCAGTTCGCCTCGGATGTTCAGGATGTACAGTACAGCGACTTTTACGGCCCAGCCAAACCCGGGCCAAGGAATTGGGAAGTAGCTTCGTGGCACAGCCGGGATTGGGAACCCCAACCGGACGAAGCCTATCTGAACGATTGGCTGGCTCGCAATTGTGAGTTGGTGGATAAGTATCAACCACAGGTTTTCTGGTTCGACTGGTGGATCGAACAAAACGTGTTCGCGCCCTATCTCAAGGAATTTGCTGCCTATTACTATAACCAGGGCGTACAGTTGAATCGGGGGGTGGCGATTAATTACAAACATGATGCTTTCCCTGAAGGCACTGCCGTATATGACGTTGAGCGTGGACAGCTCAGCGGTATTCGCCGCCTATTCTGGCAGACTGATACGGCTGTCTCCAAAAACTCATGGGGCTATGTTCAGAATCAGGATTACAAAAGCGTCGATGACATCGTAGATGATCTGATAGATATTGTCAGTAAGAACGGTACGCTGTTGCTCAATATCGGTCCTCGTCCCGATGGAACGATTCCTGAGCCAGAGGAACAAATCCTACTTGGGATTGGCGAATGGTTAGCACAGAATGGTGAAGCGATCTACGATACACGTCCCTGGAAAGTCTTTGGCGAAGGATCGACTCAGGTCAGCGAAGGTCAGTTTACGGATACCAATCGCTCGGCATACACTGGACAGGATATTCGGTTCACAACCAAAGGCGATACCTTGTACGCGATTGCGCTGGCGTGGCCCGGTCACTCGGTCACAATCAAGTCTCTCGGCAGTGCTGCCGGGCTGTGGACTGGGAATATTTCCGATGTTCAACTCTTGGGACATCAGGGCGGGTTAGCATGGGAGCGCAATGCAGCTGCTTTGACCATTCAAATGCCCAGGCAACCACCATGCCAACATGCGTTTGTATTCAAAATTGGCGTTTAGGTCATCTAAGCAAGATCAGACTTAGCCTCACATTGAGGAATGTGCCGACCAGCGCTCCTTCTTGCCGCGCATACCTGTTGGGAGAGCGAGTCCGATACGGGGTCATACATATTGCATCAGCTAATAACCGCCGACAGTGCAATATTGAAATTGTCACGGAAGACATTCTCAGGGTCGTACTGTGGCTTCAGCGGACGCAAGCGTTCCAGAGTTACAGGTGGGAAGGCATCATTCAGACGCGCTGGACGCAAATCAGTGTCAAAGCTGAGATACATCCCTTCGAAATATTCAGCCAGTTCATCCCAGTGCCTGTTCATACGCTCACGGTTTGTCCCTGCAGCTACAACTGAGAAGTTCGCTGAACGATACCCATAGGCTGTCGCTCCAGAAGGAATATGGGATACCGCACCACCCACCGAGCGAATCTGGAAAAAATAAACATCGCCACTTCTCAAGCGTCGTTCGATAGCTTGAGCGAATTCCGGGGTGATATCCAGTACACCGATGATCCGCATGACGACGGGAGAAAAACCATTTTCCTGCCCCATGCGCTCGGCTATCTTGTCTAAGGGTAACACCAGTTTAAGTCCGCCGGTCATCACAAAGACCAGCGCCAATACAATTTGAACGATCCAGAGTGCTGTATTCATCACGTTTACTTCTTGTATATTCGACTCTTGTCACTTATGTGGTTTTTAGTCCTGGCAGCCTCGAAAGCTGCGCTGCAACCAACTCACTTCCACGTCAAGTGGAAAAGGGTATGTTCGCTACCAAAATCATGTCGCAAGTGATTCTCGTCATATTTGAGGGTGAATTGGCTACCTTTTGACGCAAAGCGACGAGCAAGCCCGTAGATAAAGCCATATACTGTGTCATCGGGGTAAGCGGTGGCTGTTCTGATCAGCAGGTGCTTTTCCGCCACTTTTTCGATGCTTACTCGGGATGGTGTGCCATTGCGGTATTGCCGATTCATCATCGTTGGCATGACATTGAGAAAGAATTCTTCAAGGCCCATGCTGGCAATAGGTGCCGGTAAATCGTAGCGGTCAACCGCAGCCATACCAACGGCCACAAAATCGAACATTGCGCCGGGTTGTTCAGATACTTCCTTGAAGATGTTTAGGAAATCCTGATAGCAATACCATTGATCAGGTTTGACATCGGCAAAGCCATACTTCTGAAGGAAAGGTTGGAAATTTTCGGCTTGTAAATTGACCAACATCGAGATGGCAAGGTTGCCGCTGATTTCCATACCTGGGTCACATTCGAAAACGATCATGGGGATTACACTCCTGTGAGATTTGTGTGCATAGCATTAAAGTCCGTATGTTTTTTGACATCCTCGTTCTACCGGATTCGGTGGTCATGTTTGCTGCTCTCCCTCAATTGAATACATTGCACACCACATTTTCTCCTAGTCGTGTTGGAAATTAAGGGAAACTGGTTCATTGCATTCTGCATAACCATCAAAAGCGTTAGAACCAGTCGATGACATCGTAAACCATCAAATTCCCAGACTGATTAGTCTTTAATCTTATCGAGCCATACAACAGCCTCCTCCAGATTTGTGAAAACCATCATCCGTAGCCCAAGCTCATAAAGATGCTGTACAACCGGTGTTAATGTTCCAGCCGCCGCTAAAGTCTGGGGAACAACTAAGGCCCAATATCTCCAGCCTGCTTTCAGGGTTCTTGGCTGCCAATCGCTGAATGACCACTCATTACCTTCTGGAGTCAGCGCATCATTTTTGCGGTCATCGGAAAGCCACTTTCCAACCTTGTATTTCTGCAACGCATCCGTTCCAGCGTTGAGCGCTTCTTTAAACATTGGCAATTGACCGCTCATAGGTTGATGAACCGCGTGATAGATCAACCTGTTATCAGGCCAGTACTCAACTGTGATATACTCGGAGTTGTAGATCGTTACGTTTGGCATCATTCACCTTCCTAATGTTTTACAGTCGTTGAGGTCGGCTCACAACAACGTGTAATCGCAGGCTGTTGTGAGCGGAGGCTATTGTGATTTGGTTCACGATTGATGAGCGTGCGTTCACACCAGTGGCGTAACCCTAGTGTTAGATTGCGCCCCTTGACCAGCCACTTTCTCCCAGCCTGTGCGAGCTACGCACCGGTCAAGGGGCTTCACAACATTACGAAAGCGTCTTCCCCAGAGAGAGGGCACGCGCGCGCGCTTCTTTCGCTGCGACCATCGCCGCCTCTGCTTCCGCAGCAATCAGACGAGCAAATTCGGCAGCAATTTCGGCATAGGTTTCAGCGTCATCTGCCTGTGCCTTTGCCCGCGCCAGATCAATAGCGTTTTTACGTTCATCCATGTTGCGTTGGACACGAGTGACCTGAGTGGTGAAGGCCTCATCTATCCCGCGCCACTGGGCGGCCAACGATTCTTCCGCCTCGTCCAGTCGGGCTGTAAATGCATCTTGGAAAGCTTTCACTCTGGCGCGCGCTTCGGACACGTGTGCCTCGAACTCTTTGCGATTTTCCGCACGGGTTGCCTCTGCGCGATTTTCAACGGCGGCTGTGTGCTGGCTCAGTTCGAGCAATTGCTCCGATAGCTTCTTCATGATTTTCTCCCTATGTCCGATCAGTTTGTACCGATTCGGTTGTGTACATTACTTCTAGTGTAGAGGTGAGAGGGTAGGACGTCATGAAGCGAAAGTGCTATAAAAGTGTTATTTCAGAAGTGTCAGTGGAATAGTCACGATAAATGTCGTGCCTTTACCGACTGTGCTTTCGACGCTAATGCTGCCATGATGCGCTTCCACTGTCGCTTGACGATAGCCAATCCCAGCCCGGTACCCTGGATATTGCCTACATTCGACGCGCGGTAGAACACTTCAAACAGGTGTTTCAAATCGGCTTCAGGTATCCCGACCCCTTGGTCTGTAACCCGTATGATGACTACACAAGCCTATTTACAGGAGAGCTAATGATGCAAAACGAATACAGACCAAAGGGATGAAAATGGGTAGACTAGACAGATAATACCGTAGAGGTCGGGGATACTCTGGTATTGAGAATCCGCAGGAGAGCTGGACCCAGAACCTCAGAAGCAGATAACGTTGTGACCTCCAATCGGAGAGTACGTAAGGGAGATACCCTCAAAAGGCGAGGTTCACGGTATTAAGCAGTCTTTTTTGAGAGAGGAGTTCTCATGGACGTCGTACACCCTTATTGTGCGGGATTGGATGTGCATAAGCAAAGTGTGGTAGCGTGTACATTAACCCCCAAAGGCAAACAACTGCAATCATTCAAGACCATGACGGCAGATTTGCTGTCGTTAGCCGATTGGCTACGGCAGCAGAGCATTACCCATGTGGCGATGGAAAGCACCGGAGGGTATTGGAAACCGATTTTCAACATTCTTGAAGGTGAATTTGAGGTCTTGCTCGTCAATGCCAAGCACATTAAGTTCGTGCCAGGACGCACAACGGATGTCAAAGATGCGGAGTGGATCGGGCAATTGCTGCAACATGGGTTATTGAAAGCCAGTTTCATCCCAGAAGCACCACAACGTGAACTACGTGAGTTGACCCGCTACCGCACGCCCCTCATCCAAGAGCGCAGCAGCGAGGTCAATCGTTTGCATAAGGTGTTGGAAGATGCCAATCTCAAACTCAGTTCAGTGGCAACCGATGTCCTCGGTGTGTCAGGACGCGAAATGTTACAAGCAATTCTACGCGGCAAGGAGGACCCAGCGGCACTGGCAGAGTTAGCCAAAGGACGCTTACGCACCAAAATCAGTGAGTTGGAGCGCGCCTTGAGCGGACGAGTGAAGGAGAGCCACCGTTTGCTGCTCAAACTCCAGCTGGAGCATATCGATGAACTCAACCTCAAACTGGAGCAGTTGGAAATGGAGATTGCCAAACTCCTCCCCCCTTTTGACCAAGACAACCTCTTGGCACGGGTGCAGACCATTCCCGCAGTGGGCGAGAAGATTGCGCAGGTCATTGTGGCAGAAGTGGGCACAGATATGCAGCGTTTTGCTTCCGCTGGACATCTAGCAGCGTGGGCAGGCTTGACACCGGGCAAGAACGAGCGCGCCGGACGCAATCGTTCGGCGCGCACTAACAAAGCCAATCGCTACTTGAAGTCTGCCTTGGTCGAAGGCGCTAACAGGCTCAGTCGCAGTCATGACACTTTTCTAGCGGCACGTTTTCACCGGCTGAAAGCGCGGCGTGGACAGAAGCGGGCAGCGGTGGCACTGGCACGCTCGATCTTGGAGATTGCCTATTTCCTCATCCTGCACGGTGGCGTGTAGGTTGATTTGGGGGTCAACTACCACGACCAGCTTCAGAAGGACAAAGTGCAGCAGCGACTCGTCAAGCGTTTGGAAGATTTAGGCTTCCAAGTTTCCCTCCAACCTCGCCTTGCTGCTTAATTTCGTCTATTTTCAAGGGAGTGTCTATGAGCTAACGCTCACCACGAGGAATGAAAATCACTCGGTGGGACAACTCGCAACCAGATGGAATGTCTATTTTCAGGAGAGTTATCCATGCAAACCAATTACGACTGAAAGGGATGAAAATCAGCTACACTCGATCCACGATACCATCGAGGTCGGTGTTTCTCTGGTATTGCGAATCCGCAGGAGAGTTGGACCCAGAACCTCTGAGAGCAACTAAAGATGTGACCTCCAACTGGAGAGTACGTAAGGGAGATACCCTGTGAAGGCGAGGTTCATGGTATCGCAGGATCGGTTTTGGAGAGAAAGGAATAATCATGGATGTGGTACATGCGCGCTGCGCCGGATTAGATGTGCATAAGCAGAGCGTGGTCGCCTGCGCCCTGACCCCCGAAGCAGGTCAAAGTCTGCAATCGTTCAAGACCATGACGGCGGATGTGCTGCTGTTGGCGGACTGGTTGCGACAGCGCGGCATTACGCATGTGGCGCTGGAAAGCACCGGTGTCTACTGGAAACCGATCTTCAACATCCTCGAAGGCGAGTTTGAGGTGCTGCTGGTCAATGCCAAGCACATCAAATTCGTGCCGGGACGCAAGACCGATGTGAAGGATGCGGAGTGGATCGCGCAATTATTGCAGCATGGTTTGCTGAAGGCCAGTTTCATCCCCGACGCGCCGCAGCGGGAACTGCGCGAGTTGACGCGCTATCGCAGCCACCTCATCCAAGAGCGCAGCAGTGAAGTCAATCGCCTGCATAAGGTGTTGGAAGATGCTAACCTGAAGCTGAGTTCGGTAGCCAGCGATGTGTTGGGGGTGTCGGGACGCGAGATGTTACAAGCGATCATGCAGGGTAAGGACGATCCGGCAGCCCTAGCAGGCTTAGCGAAAGGGCGACTGCGGCAGAAGATCAGTGAATTGGAGCAGGCGCTCAACGGACGGGTGAAGGACAGCCATCGACTGCTGCTCAAACTGCATCTAGAACATATCGACGACTTGAACGCCAAAGTCCAGCAGTTGGAAGCGGAGATTGCTAAACTCCTGCCCCCTTTTGACCAAGATGACTTGCTGGCACGTCTGCAAACCATCCCCGGTGTCGGTCAAAAGGTCGCTCAGATCATCGTTGCCGAAGCCGGGACGGACATGACCCGCTTTGCTAGTGCCGGACATCTGGCCGCTTGGGCAGGCTTAACACCGGGCAAGAACGAGAGCGCTGGACGCAACCGTTCGGCGCGTACCCTCAAAGCCAACCGCTATTTGAAGACCGCTCTGGTGGAAGCCGCCAACAGTCTCAGTCGCAGTCACGATACTTTCCTCGCAGTCCGCTTCCAGCGCTTGAAAGCCCGGCGCGGACAGAAACGGGCTGCTGTTGCGCTGGCACGTTCGATTTTAGAGATTGCCTACTACCTGCTCGTGCGCGGCGGCGTGTATATCGATTTGGGAGCCACCTACCACGACCAGCGGCAGAAGGATAAAGTGCAGCAGCGGCTGGTCAAACGCCTTGAAGATTTAGGCTACCAAGTCTCACTTCAGCCGCGTGTTGCCGCCTAATTTTCTATTTTCAAGGGAGAGTTTATGGAATACCGTTTCTTAGGCAAAACCGGGTTAAAAGTCAGCGAATTGTGTCTGGGGGCAATGACTTTTGGGCGCGAGTGCGATGAACCGACCAGTTTTCAACTGATGGATCGTTTTGTCGAGGCAGGCGGCAATTTTATCGACACCGCCGATGTCTATTCGCGCGGGGTATCAGAAACGATTGTCGGGCGCTGGCTGAAGGGCAAAAACCGCGACAACATCATTATCGCCACCAAAGTGCGTTTCCCGATGGGCGATGATCCCAACGAAGTCGGCCTGAGCCGTAAGCATATTATCTCCGGTGTTGAGGCCAGCCTGCGCCGCCTGGATACCGATTATATCGACCTGTATCAAGTCCACTGCTGGGATTCCGGCACGCCGCTGGAAGAAACCCTCAGCACACTGGATACCCTGGTGAAAAGCGGCAAGGTGCGTTACCTGGGCGCGAGTAATTACAGCGGGTGGCAGCTACAAAAGGCGATTGACCTGAGCCTGCGAAATGGTTGGGAGCCGTTCCGCTGCCTGCAACCGCTCTACAATCTGCTGCACCGTTCGCTGGAATGGGAACTGGTGCCGGTGTGCCTGAATGAGGGCATCGGCATTATCCCCTGGAGTCCACTGCGAGGCGGTTGGCTCAGCGGCAAATATCAGCGGGGCATGAATGAACCTATTGCCGGGACGCGCATCGATGATGCAACCAAACAGGGGTGGGGCGAAGCGTGGGAGAATATCGCCGGGGAAGCCACCTGGAAAGTGTTGGATGCCCTGTTCATCGCGGCTGATAACGAAGGCAAAAGTCCGGCCCAGGTCGCGCTCAACTGGCTGTTGCAGCGCCCTGGCGTGACCGCCCCGATTATCGGCGCGCGGCGAATGGATTAGCTAGACGATAACCTGGGCGGGGGTGGTTGGGCGCTCAGTGCCGAGTCGATGGCGCTGCTCAATCAGGCCAGCGAGATGCCGCTGCCCTATCCCTATGATTTCATTGAGCGGGGACAGGCGAATCGCAGAAGGAATTAAGCAGCCGTCATGCCGCAGGATTTCAAAGACCAACAGACCGCGCAGCAGTGGGACGCCGACACCCGGTTTTATAACCCCACCCGCCCGGAACAACTGGATCTGCTGTTGTCGATCATCGAGGCGGAATACCAGGCGGGGGATACGATTCTCGACCTGGGTTTTGGGTCAGGGCTGGTTGAGGAAATGATTTTCAAACACATCCCCGGCGCGCGCGTCGTCGGGGTGGATGCGTCGCAGGCGATGATGCAACTGGCGCGGGAACGGCTGCAACCGTATACCGACCAATATACTGCCGTCGAACACGACCTGCGCGACCTGAAAACGCTGCCGCTGGACATGGGAACATTCCCATTCATCATCAGCATCCAGGCGCTGCATCATCTGACCGACTCGGAGATGCAAATCGCCTACGCCGTGATCTACGATTTGCTATCACCGGGCGGCCTGTTCCTGCTGCTGGATCGGGTCGCCATTGATAAGCCTACCCTGTACAGCCTGTATCAGGCTATCTGGCGCTGGCAGGATACACATTACGAGTCGCGCGTGGCCGAACACGAAGGCGCGGCCGCTCACGCCCGGCCTCCCTGC
>CALMZT010000267.1 GCA_937870805.1 uncultured Chloroflexota bacterium | reverse complement strand
CTGCACTTTCAATAACAATCACACTGGCATTTGGCACATCGACGCCGACTTCAGCCACCGATGTTGTGACGAGGATGTCCCATTCGTGAACTGTGAAAGCGCGCATGGCTTCGTCTTTTTCAGCAGGTTTCATGCGTCCATGCAGAAGCCCAATTCGATAACGGAAGAATACATCTTTCAATTCGTCGTAGGATTGCAGTGCAGCGCGGGCTTCAACCTTATCCGATGCTTCCACCAATGGGTGAACGATGAATGCCTGTCGCCCTTGATCGACCTGCGCTTTGATAAAGTCGTATACACGTTCGCGCGCTACAGGGTCAACGACGCGCGTTTGAATGGGCTGGCGTCCCGGCGGCATCTCGTCGATGATCGTGATGTCAAGATCAGCGAAAATCGTCAGCGACAGAGTGCGCGGAATGGGTGTTGCTGTCATGACAATGAGATGTGGGTTTGTGCCTTTGCCGCGCAGCGCTTTACGCTGCTCAACTCCGAAACGATGCTGCTCATCGACAATGGCAATCGCAAGGTCTTTGAATGCGACGCCTTCCTGTATCAGTGCGTGCGTACCGATCACAATATCAACTGAACCCTCTGCCAATCCTGCATAAATGATGTCACGTTCTTCCACAGGGAGCGCACTGGTGAGTAAGCGCACTATGGGCTTGCGTTCGCCGGGCGTGTTCTCTAGTGCGCGACTGATGTTGCGATAGTGCTGTTCTGCGAGAATGCCCGTCGGTGCCATCAACGCGCCTTGTTTGCCATTCGCAAATGCCATTGCCAGTGCTGTCGTGGCTACAGCCGTTTTACCTGAACCAACATCCCCTTGAATCAGGCGATTCATCGGTATTGTGGTACTCACATCGCGGCGTATGTCCTCGATGGCACGACGTTGCGCACCCGTAAGCGGGAATGGGAAGACCGCTGGAATGAAATATTCCAGGAAGTCGTCCGTGATTTCTAACGCGGGCGCGGGCAAAGCCTGCCACGCGCGGCGGTTTGCGAGAATTGCCATTTGCAGCATCAAAAGATCATCGAAGATCAGACGATCTCTTGCATGTTCCAGGTGATCCCAGCCTTCAGGGAAGTGCAGGTTCTTGATTGCCCAACCCAAATCGGCAAGATCGGCGCGTTCCAACACGCTCTGCGGGATGTAATCGGGCAATCGTTCTGCCCAATACTCCACAACCTCGTGCATGAGCTTGCGCAGCGCGCGCGGGCGCAACCCTTCAGTGAGTGGATACACCGGGACAATGCCCGTTGTGTGCAAATTCTCATTGTCCACATGTTCCCATTCCGGGTTGGTCATCTGGAGCTTGCCGCTGTAGATGCCGACCTCGCCGCTTAAGACAAGCTGTTCACCCGGATGAATCGTGCGAATCAGAAAGTGCTGCCCGAAAAAGATCGCAGAAATGGATGCTGAGCCATCATCCAGCACCAGTCGGAAATCTTTGCGCCCATTTTTGCCCGCCACTGTGGTCACATTCTTAACCGTGCCAATCAGTGTGACCACCTGATGAGGGATTACCCGACTGATATAGGTTAAACGTGTATAGTCGTCATAGCGGCGAGGCAGATAAAACAGCATATCGTTGATTGTATGGATACCTACTGCTGTTAAAGTTTCCGCCATCTTTGGACCGATACCACGTATGGTCGTGACAGAGGCATTCAACCCACGCATAATATCCGCTGCTGCACCTGCCTCAATTGCGGCGCGTGGTTTGCGCGGTGGGCGTGCTAAACGCGGCTGTGGGGCGACATCGGGCAGGGTTGAACGCTCCGTTTTGCCGCCGCGATAAGACGCTTCAAACTCCATCTCTAAGGAAGTGAAGTCTGCGCCACCTTCCAATTCCTTCGCAGAAACCATTTCGCCGTCATCTCCGCCCGCGAATCGATCAGGTCTCCTACGGGTATCGCGCGGAGGTCTACTGGGTAACGGGCGTTTAGACTTCGGTGCGAACGGCTGATGACCGCCTGGCTCCCGTCTTGGCGCATTTTCACGGCGCTGATCGCGGCTGGGCGGTTCAGGTCTGCGCTGTTCATTTGTTGGCGGGTTCTCATGGCGCTGTCTATCCTCTGAAGGCGGCTTGCGTTCTTCACGAGGTGGTGGCTCATAGTGTGGGCGCTCATCTGGCGGACGTTCTACTTCCTGTTGTGGCTGCTGTGCCAGAGCGGGCGGCGATTCGTTCGCTTCAGAGGCTGTCTTCGGCGGTTGCACCCGTCCGGTAATTCGATCCAACATATAGCTGATGGATTGATGGCGTTCTGCTTTTTCGTTCAATAACTCATAACGTTGCAGCAGATCACCTAGCTCGTCAACCAGCGTGTGATGTTCCGGTTTGCGTGCTTGTACATGCGCCTCTTGCGTCCATTTTTCGCTGAATGCACGTAAACCGCCGATGACAGCAGTGTTCTTATAGCCTTGCTCACGTTCGAGTTTTAGGATTTTTACCAGTTTTTCTAACGCAGATGGCAAGTTACTGTCTCCAACTCTTACTCACGGGAATAACCCCTAATGCGCCGGGACCGATATGGACACCGAGCGTAGGTCCAACTTCAATGATGATTGTGTTTTCGGGAACGACATCCCCAAGCTGTCTTTTTAGATCCTCTGCTCCGCTCAGATTATTAGCATGAATAATCGCCAGTCTATCAAGTGGCGCTTGCTCACGAGTTAACTCCACCAATTTTTCCACCGCTTTACCAAAGGTGCGAATCCTCGCTAAAGGGGTAACTTCACCGTCTTTCACATTTAAAATAGGTTTGATTTGCAGCAGTGCGCCAATACTGGCTGCTGCCCAGCCAACACGTCCCCCACGTCTTAAGAATTCCATCGTTGCCAGCCCGGCGTATAATTTTTCGTTGTCGCGCACGCGCTGGATGGCATCTAAGACCTTTTGCACATCTCCTGTTTCTGCGGCGACTTCTGCGCCGACGATGACCTGCCAGCCCAATGCCATTGTGACCATGCCGCTGTCGACGAGCGAAACTTTTTCGGGTGGAATATTGCTTGCGCCTAATCGCATCGCATTATAAATGCCGCTTAACTTTGCGGGCGTGGTGACAATAACAACGTGATCTGCATCCTGCGCGGCTTCGGTAATCGCCTTTTCAGTGATGCCTACCGAAGGCGCTGCTGTTGTCGGCATTGTACGCATGGATGGCAGTTTGCGGAAGAATTCTCCACGCACAAGGTCTTTACCGTCATCCAAGTGGCTCTCACCATCATAGTTGACGTAACAGGGAACAATCTTAATTTGCCACTTTTCTGCCAGGTCAGCCGGAATATCCGCCACGCTGTCGGTTACAAAACGAATTTTTTTAAAGGTCATCGTCTATTTGCTCCATCTCGCCTTCCAGCACGACTAGCCCGGTGGCATCTGTCCCAATGAGCGATGCTAACGATGCGCCGTAAATAGCATAGGGAAAATAACGTCCCGGAAATTCCAATGCCAAACGATCTTGCAGCATTCTCGTTTGTTCACTCATATGCGTTTTGTGCTGAAGGATTACTACATCTTCAATCGTTGAAAACTCAACTAAAAATTCTACAAGCCTCTCAACAGCCTGTGTGCGTGTCCGAACTTTTTCGATAGACATCAGCGCGCCGTTTTCGATGGTGACAAAGGGTTTAATCCCCAACATCGCCCCTAAGATACTATGCGACGCGCTCAGGATTTTGTTCTGCAATAAGTAGTCTATCGACTCAACATAATAAATAGAGTACAGACGTTCTATTGTACCACGAATCAGCCGAACTAGCTCGTCAATTGAGGCGACTCTTTCAATCGCTTTTGCCGTCACGCGCACGAGCATTCCTTGCGCTGCGCACATGGTCAGGGAGTCGATCACGACAATCTCACAATGACCGGGTTTTTGCGCAGCAGCGGCTTTCGCATTTTGAAAGCTGGGATAGATTTGACTTGAAGCGTGAATCGAGATGATGGCATCGTGATTGCGCGCCAACCTGGCATAAACCGCAGCATAGTCGGCAACGGTAGGAGAAGTCACCTGTGGCGCAAAAGATTGTTGTGCGATGAGGCGCATAGCTTCTTCTGCACTAATATCAATACCTTCACGATAGAGTTTACCGCCAATACTGATTTTGTTCGGTACTACCGTGACAGGGTGTTGATGGATGAAGTGCGGGTTGATGAAATGTGCGCAGCTATCAGTGACGATGTGTATATTCGCCATTTATTCGATACTTATAATGTAAGGATAAAGCGGTTGCCCACCCGCGACGACCTCAAATTCCTGTGAGCCGAAATCATGGATGAGATAATCGACTAATGCGCGTGCCTGTGCCTCATCCTGTCCAGCGCCATAATACAGTGTGATCAGTTCCTTTTCACTGGCGTTGGCTTTGCGCAGCAGTTGCCCGACAACCTCAAAAAGCTCATCACCTGCCGCCACTAATGTACCGTCGAGCAGCCCGATAAAATGCCCTTCTTCGACTGCTACGCCATCAAATTCCACGCTGCGGGTGGCGTTGGTCACATCAGCGCTGATGACATTGTTCAAAGCGTTGGTCATCGCTTGCGTGATTTCGTCCAGTGACACGTCTGTTTCACGGGTGTTCACATAAGCGAACATCGCTGCGATACCTTGCTGTATACTGCGACTGGGCACAACGCGCACCTGATTGTCACGAGCTAGTGAGGCGGCTTGGCGTGCTGCCATGATGATATTCTTGTTGTTGGGCAGCAGAATAATTTCCTTGTTCGGTATCTTATCAATTGCCGCTAAAAAGTCCTCAGCGCTGGGATTCATCGTTTGCCCACCAGAGACGACGTGCGCCGCTTGTAAGTCCTGCGTGAACAGCTTGCGCATCCCATCGCCGCTGGCAACGGTGACAACTGCCACCCCGTCTACATCCGCACCTGTGCCCGCTTCGCGCCCGATACGTTCCTCAACGTAGCCTTGATACTGCATCTGCATGTTTTCAACCACTACGTCGTCAATCGCAACCCCAAGACCAATCGCGTAGCTAATGGGCTTACCCGGATCATGGACGTGGACGTGGACTTTAATCAGCTTATCATCGCCCACGACTAATGTTGACCAACCCATTGCGTCAATGGTTGCCCGCACGACATTGACATCCATGTCTTTGCCGTACATCAGGAACTGAACATCGTAGCCGTAGCCTTCTTCATCTTCTGGTACAAGCGCGTCTTGCCAGTGTTCTCCATTTGCCAGAACCGAATCGCGCGCCATTGTTACGACTTCACCCCGCAGCAGGCGCAGCATCCCTTCTAAGATGAAGACAAACCCTTGACCGCCGGAATCAACGACTCCCGCTTTTTTCAACACAGGCAGTAAATCAGGGGTTTTCTGCAAAGCATCATAAGCAGCGTTTACCATCAATGTCAGGAGTTCCAGGAGGCTGGACTCCTGCGTTGCCTTCTCGACCACTGTGTCTTTAGCAAGGCGCGCGACAGTAAGAATGGTGCCTTCAACGGGCGTGATAACTGCTTTGTACGCCATATCAACGGCAGATTTACACGCCTCAGAAAACAGGTAAGCATCAAAGTTTTCATGTCCATGCAGCCGCTGCGCAAAGCCACGCAAAAGCTGTGATAAAATCACACCAGAGTTGCCGCGCGCGCCCATAAGCGCACCACGCGCCACCGCTTCGCTGACAATGCCGACGTGTGGCTCATTCAGATTAGCGATTTCCTCATAGGCACGTTTCATCGTCAGCAGCATGTTTGTCCCTGTATCGCCATCTGGTACAGGGAAAACATTTAGTTGGTTTACACGCTCGTGATTATGTTCAAGCCACGCCAACCCGGCGGCAATTAACCATTTGTAGAGATGTCCATCACAAATTTGTTTTTTTACCTCAATAATCATTGTCCCAGTCTCTTTCACTAGAAACTAATATTTAGGGTAAGAGGCGTTACCCTTGCATCTAACGATTCGTTATGGTAGCATCCCACCACTGTTTATGCGAATTTTAACGTGTGTTAAGGTCAGTTCCCTATGGCTAGATGTGAAAATTGCGGCAAAGGTCCGATGTTCGGACAGAAACGCAGCTTCTCGATGCACGCATCGAAGTATAAGTTCAAGGCGAATTTGCAGCGCGTCACCGTCTATGAAGGTGGTCAACCTGTTCGCAAAGTCCTCTGCGCGAAGTGCATCAAAACACTCGCTAAGTAATACAGAAGCCGGCAATGACCGGCTTTTATTTTGCCAACTTCCTTAAAATATAACAGTGTATAGCGAACCAAGTTACGTCTTACAGAATAAAAAAGCCCGCACACAAGGCACGGGCTTTTTGCTGAACACGCTTATTTCTCTTCCGGGACCTTCATCTTGTCCCAATCGGCTTTACTGACGAACTTGGTGAGCTTGCGCCCATCGGAGGTCTTACCACGCAGACCATAGCGGATCTGCCCGTTGGCAGTGAAAGTGGTCTT
>CALMZT010000266.1 GCA_937870805.1 uncultured Chloroflexota bacterium | reverse complement strand
CGCAAACAGCTCAGGTGATTCGAGATATTAGATTGGTTCAGCCCCGTAACCTCGACTATTTCACTTACATTCAGCGTCCCATTCCTTAACGCCTCCAGGATTGATAGTCGAGACGAGTCAGCGAAACCGCGAAGCAGTTTGGCTTTCAATTCCAGTTCGAGTTTTTCTGTAGATAGCATCATCGGTTCTTGTCTCATCATCATATCATCATTTGATGATACGATGGAATACTGCTTCTGTCAATGTGTTTAAAGCCGATAAATGCCCGTCGTAATGATTAACTCGCAAAATAAAAGATGGCTGGTTTAACGCCCCAGCCAAGACGGTAGTTGGTTGCTACGCATAGGCTGCGGACTGCATCCTCGCGGCACGCTTCATGAACTTCGGAAATGTGCTCGGATTGCTTCCGATGTCCAGTGCTGCCTGGCGATAGATCTTGCCGTCAATTTGCGCCCGGATTGCTGTGTGCGCGCCCCTACAAACACCCTCCTTTTTACGCCTGATTTAATTGTTAGACTGCATAAAACCCAGAGCGGTAAACGGTGTAAGGTGAGTTTAGACTTTAATTTTTCCGTGCTATTATCGGTTTAGTCTGGCGATAATACTACAGGCACAAGTTGGAGGAGGGTTACTCGATGCGTCATGCTACGAAGGACAAAGGCAATCTCGCCGTCGCGCACGCCATGGCTCATTTGCTGGAGCATGGTATTCGCGTGTGTGTACGCCGCTGTCGGAACATCTGCCGTTCGACTTCGTTGCCGTCATGCCCGATATGACGACTCTGCGCCGCGTGCAGGTGAAGTATCGCGCTGATAAAGAGGGGTTCATTACCGTTCCGTTTAGATCGAATTATTACGATTCCAAAAAGATCTATAAGCAAGGGCGTAAATTTTGATGAAATTGATGCGTATGCAGTCTACTGTCCCGATACTCAGAAAGTATATTATTTTCGTGTTCACGATGATATTCCACACGACTCTGTAGAAATAAGAATTCGCGTTCAGCCCTCAAAGAATGGTCAAATCAAGGGAGTTCGATTAGGCGCAGAGTACGTAAATCCACTGCGTATTGCTTGCAGTTGTATCTCTGTTTCGACTCTACGCAAAGAACATTCCGCATTAGATGAGCTTGCCATTGCTAAAGTACAAGCTGATCTCGTCGCACACGAGCTTCAACCGTGTGTACCACAATCGCAATTTGTTCCTTTTGACTTGATTGCCCTGATGCCGGATATGAAAACGCTGCGTCGTATTTGTGTCGGCTACGGCAGCGTAAAAATCAGCCCTTGTGTGGATGTGTACGCCCTCTATCAGCCAGAAACACAGTGCATCCAGTATTATAAGGTAGATGAAATACGTGAAATGTACAACATGTTGACGGTTGAAAATCTCTCGAATCCGTGTAGAATGACCTAACCAGATTGGGGCCCCGTAGCTCAGTGGTAGAGCAGGAACCTTTTAAGTTCAGGGTCGTAGGTTCGAGTCCTACCGGGGTCAAAGAAAACCACTCATTTTCACTCGCCTCCCGAATCCAGCCTTATAAAGTTCTACAGGCAGCAGCACATCCGCATATTGAGCAGGGCTTCAAGTCCATACTCATACCCCTCAAGGAATTCATCCGCGATAACCGTGACTTTCAAGTCATCTTCTCCAATGCCACCGGATCAACCTTTGTCGCAGAGACTATCCGGTCTATGGATGAGGTATTGTTAGCACGCACCGATGCTTCATTAGCCATCGCATATCCAAAACCTAGCCCTAAGGAAAGGCGCAACTATAGTCTGGTGTGCATGATGATTATGAAGGCGCTTTTAATGCTGGCACATCATTCCAGCGAACTCGCGCTGGACGTAGACTTCGAGGAACTAAAAGCCGTTTATTCACGCTATCTGACACCGATAATGGGCTTGTGATAGAGTCAACAGTTCTGTTCCTGTCGCTTATCCAACCTCTTCAGCGCTTTATCTGTCGAGTTTCTTGACACTGAAAACGTTTCGGATTAGTATCAGTCGTAATCCAAATCGATTTGGATTATCAAAAATATTCTTACTTACTGATTCTTATGCAAACCACCTTAAAAGATATAGCCGTAAAAAGCGGCTACTCCGTTACTACAGTTTCCAGAGCGCTGGCAGGCTACAGCGATGTCAATGAACAGACTCGCCAGCACATCAAGGATATTGCCAGCGCGCTTGGCTACCAGCCTAATC
>CALMZT010000265.1 GCA_937870805.1 uncultured Chloroflexota bacterium | reverse complement strand
CCGGGAACGAAATCCGCGTTAAGCTGCTTATTGTCAACATTGCTGAAAATTATCTCGCGACCAACGTGACCGGATTCTTCAGCGGTCAGGTATTCCGCAGAAAATATAGTGTACCTTGGCGGCAGTGACTGCCGTGCCGCCGCGCTTGACGGCTGCGGGGGCAGTGGTCGGCGCCGCGGCCGGCGGCGTGCTGTACCGGCTGGAAACGCGCGACGCCATTCAAGCCCGACCGGCCTACTGGACGCCGCGGCTCTATGCCTGCTCGACCGACGGCAACGTCTACGCGGTCAACTTTGCTGAGCAGGGGACCATCGGCAAGGTGACGCCCGAGACCATCCTTGCCCCGATCCATGGCCCCACCTGGCAATACCGCTATCGCGCACGGTGATGCGTACAAAATCATGTTCGCGCTCAATGGAAATGTGGACTTCACCGTTTTCGCGGTTGTACTTGATGGCATTACTCAGCAGATTGTGCAGCGCTTGTTCCAGCAATCGTGGTTCGCCCATCACCGTCGAGGTTGCGCTGTTCATATTGACGTGGAGGCTAAGGTTGCGCTTGAGCATCTGTCCTTCCAAGAGGTCGAGCGCATCGCGGGTCAACAACTGCAAGTCGCATTCCACGAATTCGATTTTGCCCATCGTGCCTAACCGCGCGAACTCCATCAGGTTGGCGATGAGATGCTCCATATAGCTCAAGCCTTCCATCGCACGCGCTGCAAAATGCTGCTGGCGCTCGTTGAGCGTTCCGACATGACGCAGCAGGTCAATGTAGCCTTTCACTGCGCCAAGCGGGGATTTCAGGTCATGGGCGACGACTTTAATCAGATCGAAGTGTTCATCAGACTGCATAATCATCATCCGGGCACATTAGCGCTGGCAGTTCATTCAGGGCATAGGCGAGGCGCGTGCCGTGCCATGTCAGCAGCGAACCGTCGATGAGATGAATTCTCCCACTGTGCGCTGCGGGACAGTCGAGTTTGCTAAACTGTGCAATATGTTCCTCTTTAAACTCAAAGGGTTCATCAGGCAGCAGAATAACATCCGGCTGTGCGGCTTCGACTTCTTCCAATGTCACGCGCGGGTAACGGGTATCGCGTCCGGCGATGCGTGGGTCATCGGCTGCATAGGCTTCGCACTGACCAAGATCAGCCCCTAATGGATACTGTCGTTCGCGTTCAGCGAAGACGTTCGTGCCGCCGCACACGCGCAGCAAGTCATGGGCATAGGTATCGGCGTTGAAAGTCATCAGCGGATCGTTCCAGATTGGCGCGAAGATCTTACACACCTTGTCTTCTTTCGCACGGCTGACGCCTTCCACCCAATCCAGCGTTTGTTCGATTAACCGCACGCGCGGCACCATCGACGTTTCCTCAAACAAGTACATGATGTTCCACAGCAGGTTCATCGCATCGCGTACCGTTTTGGGGAATGTCACCCACACCGGAATGCCCGCTTCTTGCAGCGCTTCGACATCTTCCTTGCGATTTTCTTCCTGATTGGCGATGACCAGTTCAGGGTGCATGGTGATGATGCGCGGCACAACAGGGTTTTTAGTGCCACAGATTTTGGGCAATCGTGCCGTTTTTTCTGCTGGACGCACACAATAGTCCGTGACGGCAATCAATCGGCTGCCAATATTCAGGTCGAATAGTGACTCAGTGACACTCGGTACCAGCGAAACGACAGTGCCTGGAGGCGATGAGACCGGAACCTCCATCTTTTGGTAGTGCTTGTGGTCGTCCATAACCATCATGCCTTCGTAGGGGCGCGCTGTGCCCCTACAATAATAATTTACAAAACGATCAGTTGGTCACGCTCAGGTCCGACGCTAACGGCGCGTACAGGCGTATTGCACACTTCGCCAACGCGACGGATATAGTCGCGTGCGGCGCGTGGCAGCTCACTGAAGTCGCGGATACGGCGCACATCGTCGAACCAGCCCGGCAGCGTCTCGTACACAGGCTGCGCGCGTTCCAGTTCTTCGCTGGAGACGGGTGGGAAGTCAAGATGCTTGCCATCCACCATATAGCCTGTCGCAATTTTGAGTTCTTCAAAACCACTCAAAATGTCTAACTTAGTAATCATCAGTTCGGTGAAGCCATTGACCGCCGCCGAATAACGCAGCATCACCGCATCTAACCAACCGCAGCGGCGTGGGCGTCCCGTCGTTGTGCCGTATTCATCCCAGAAGTTCTCGCCTGTGCCGCGCAGACGATCTCCTAACGCGCCAGTCAGTTCAGTGGGCATAGGACCGCCACCGACGCGCGTGCTAAACGCCTTGCTCACGCCGACGACGCGATCCACGTACTGCGGACCAAATCCGAGTCCGATCAGTGCGCCGCCTGCCGTTGACGACGAACTGGTGACGAATGGATAACTGCCGTGATCGAGATCCAGCAGCGTGCCCTGTGCGCCTTCACATAAGATGTTACCGCCCGCGCGCAGCACGTTGTTGATGTAATAGACAGTATCCCGCAGATAAGGACGCAGGCGATCTGCGGCGCTGACATACTGTGCCACTGATGCTTGTGGGTGCAGCGGGTCAAGTCCTTGGTTTTTGAGCGCGCGGTTGCCACGTTCAATCGCTTCTTCCAGCGCTCCGGCGAAGGCTTCCGGGTCTGCCATTTCGCCCGCACGGATGCCGCGCCGATTCGTCTTATCAACGTAGGCGGGACCGATTCCGCGCTGCGTAGTACCAATGGCTTTACTGCCTAGTGATTTTTCCGATGCGCTGTCCAAGGCAATATGTGCGGGTGTGATGATATGCGCGCGGGTGCTGATCGCCAGTCGTTCTGGCGAAATATGGATACCCAT
>CALMZT010000264.1 GCA_937870805.1 uncultured Chloroflexota bacterium | reverse complement strand
GCATCGCAACGGGCAGCTACGAAATCCTGGTGTTCTACCGCCAATCATGCGACGGCAGCGCGACCCCTGTGAATTTTGCGGTGAGTGTCACCTTTGATGGACAGGTGCAGCCGCTTGTGGAGGGCGTCCTGACGCCGCCGCTGGCAAATCAGGACAGCGTATTTATCACACGCTTTGAGATTGCGCCGGAAGGGACGTTCACACAAGGAGCCGGTGCTGTTTATAACGTAGATACCCTGCCCGCCACGCTGGATCAACTGCGTGCTAATTTGCAGCCCATCCAGTTAGATACGCCAGTGAATGGCGCTATCATCAACGAGCAGCCGTTCCAAGCCTATTCGTTTGAAGGACAAGAAGGGCAGTTCATCACCGCGACCATGACGGCGACGGCAGGCAGTCTCGATACGCTGCTGATTTTGCTTGACCCCAGCGGCAACCGTGTCGATTTCAACGACGATCAGGCGGTGGGCATCACCGACTCGGCAATTCGTGATCGGCTCTTGCAGACCAGCGGCACTTATACGCTGATCGCTACACGTTACGGTAAAGAAATCGGCGGCACAGAAGGAAATTACGTCCTTACGGTTACGCTAGGCTCAGCCGCGTCAGTTCCGCAGGCGGTGCTTGATCTGGGCTTGCCGCAAGGTTCTATTGAAGTCAGCCTCGTGTGGAATACGCCTGCCGATTTGCAACTTCTAGTCAGCGATCCTTCGCGCGCCTCCGTGTATGATGACATGCCGAACGTGCCGAGTGGGGGACAGCTTGCAGCGGCGGGGAACGTCGGCTGCCGTATATCTCCTACCACTGTGCCTGTCTCGTACATCTATTGGCCCGACGGTTTGGCGCGTGCAGGTACCTATGAAATCGAAGTGTGGTATCAAAGCGAATGCCAGCAAACCGCGCCTGTCCAGTTTACGCTGACGATTGAGGTCAACGGCAGCGTGGTGTTCAGCGACACGGCGAACCCACTGTTTAATGATCGTTATGTCACGCACTTCACCATCAATCCTGATGGCACTGTTGAGGCAGGACCCGGCGGTATCGTCGGCGGTGTGGAGCAGGTCGATTATGTCCCTCAGTTAGCTTCTGCGCCCGCGATCATTCCCGGACAGCCTGTGACGGGCACGATCACGATGGATGACTATTTTGATGTGTATGTCTTTGAAGGGCTGGAAGGCGATGTTGTCACGATTGGTATGACTCAGGTCAGCGGCACATTGGACACACGCTTGCTGCTGGTCGATCCCAATGGTGTGCAGGTCGCTGAAAATGACGATGTGGTGCTTGGAGAAGATACCAATTCCGTAATCAGTCAATTTGAGCTGCCCTCTGATGGACAGTACATCATCATTGCTACGCGCTACGGCTTGCAATTTGGCGGTACCGTTGGGGATTACCGCTTACTCGTTTCGCCTCAGTAATATTGTTTGCCGCCAGTTGACCGTTGAACTGGCGGCAGAACCCGCTACAATAACCCGATTGTCGCTACTGCCCGGTGAAAACCGGGTTTACTTTTCACAGCTTTTTCGATGAAAGATCGCCCCATGAAATTACATTTGCTAATTCCCGGCATTTTGCTGGTTTTGTTAGCTGCCTGTTCTCCACCCCCGAACCTTCGTGATACCAATATGTGGCAAGACGAGAGCCTGATTACAGGTGAACCGTGTGCTGCTCCCTGCTGGCAGGGCATTACCCCTGGCGAAACGCTGTGGCGGGATGCGCGCCCAATTGTCGAAGACCTGCCCGGTGTCAAGGACTTGCAGATTCAGGAGCAGGAAGGACAAATCGGGGCAATCTGGCGCACCAATGGCAGCGATCAATATTGCTGTGCGATTGTGTCCAACTCTGGTGAAGCCGTTGATGAAAGTGATGTTGTGAGTTACATCCAGATTCGGCTTGCCCCCAATATCACACTTGGCGAGTTGATTGAAGCACAGGGCGCGCCTGCTTACGTAGTCAATGGCGAAGAGGTGAGCGAAGAGCAAGCCTATATCGTGCTGCTTTACCCGGATATTCCCGTGATCGCTTATACTTTCGTGGCAGGAGCGGCGAACGGTGCCTTGAGTTCATCCAGTGAAATCGTGTTCGTCGTGTACCTGACACCCGAAGCCATGCAGAATGAAGTCATCAGAAACAGCAGCTTGCAGGCGTGGGAGGGCTATCAATCGTTTAGCTACTACGCTGAAGGCGAAGCAAACCCCTTTGAACTGACTCCAGAGGCAACGGCTGAAGGCACTGTTGAAGCCAGCGATGACGCGACGGCTGACGCTGACGCAACATCAGAGGCAACACAAGAAGCAACGCCAAGCTCGTAAGTGAATTCCTGCCTGCGCCGGCGGTGCGGCAGACAGTTAAAGAAAATCAGTACGGAAGGATTTCGGAAAATGAGTACAGAATCGAATGCCGACCTCAAGGTGGGCGCGGAACGCAAAGGCAAAGTCAAAGCCATCGAGTTGTATGGCGCGTTCGTTGATATTGGCACGGGACAGGATGCGCTGCTGCATGTGTCGCAGCTTGGCAAGCCCAATGTGCGCAATGTCGAAGACGTGGTGAAGGTCGGCGAGGAGGTGGAGATCGCCGGGCCGTTCTCGATCCATCACGTGCGCAACTCGGGCATCGCGTTCGGGCTCTTC
>CALMZT010000263.1 GCA_937870805.1 uncultured Chloroflexota bacterium | reverse complement strand
GACACGCCGACAATATCAGGGTGTTCCATCACCGCCATCGACGACTCTTTGCCACCCAATACCAGATTGACAACGCCTTCTGGCAAGTCAAGTTCATCTAAAATCTCGTAGACCAATTCCATGCTCAACGGTGTCTGCGGCGACGGCTTGACGATGTAGGTGTTACCGCAGGCAATCGCCGTCGGCAAAAACCACATCGGCACCATCATCGGGAAGTTGAAAGGTGTAATCGCCGCAAACACGCCCATGGGCTGACGTTCTGCTGTCTCGTCAATGCCAGAGCTAATGTCTTCTACCTTATAGCCGCGCATCACGGTAGGCGTGCTGGCAGCATACTCAATGCTCTCAATGCCGCGACGCACTTCGCCGCGCGCCTCATCGCGAGTCTTGCCGTTTTCTTTGACCACCGTTTCCACGAGTTCTTCAAAGCGATCTTCCAGCAAGGTCTTGAATCGGAACATATACTGCGCGCGGCTCAATACAGGAGTACGACGCCAATCTTCAAACGCTTCATTTGCCGCTTTCACTGCTTTATCGACATCAGCCCGCGGCGAATCAGGACACTCCGCGAGAATTTCACAGGTTGCCGGGTTCACGACAGGCGTATAAGTCGTTGCCGAAGACTCTACCCATGAACCACCAATATAATTCTTCAACTTCTTAACCATGTTCTTTCCTTACTTAACTTCTGCTTGTGCGTACAATGCTACCGCCGACAGGTGTCATCGGCAACCTTCAATCCTCGTAATAAGCGTCAAGCTTATCCAAAGCCATATCTAAAATCTGTAGCCCTTCTTGAATCTGGGCTTCCGTGATAATCAGCGGCGGGCAGTTGAAAATCATATTCCAGCGCACGAACGTACTCAAGCCATTATCCTTAAGCATTTTTGCCGTTTGTTTCATGGCATCGCTCATCGGTTTATTGAATTCACTCATCGGTTCACGTGTCTCACGGTTCTTGACGATTTCCATCACATGATGCAGCCCTGTGCCGCGAACCTCGCCAATCACGGGATGTTTTTCTGCCAAATCCATCAAGCCTTTGCGCAGCACCTTGCCCATGTCACGCGCGCGATCAATCAGATTTTCGTCGCGATACACTTCAATCGTCGCCACACCCGCCGCCATTGCCAGCGTGTGCGAACTGTAGGTCAGCCCCGCCCACAGCGTATTCTTGTCAAAATGATGGGCAATTTCCTCGCTCACTACTGTTGCGCCCAGCGGCACGTATCCGCTGGTGATACCCTTTGCCATCACCATAATATCTACCTCTACGTCCGGGTAATGGTCAATACCGAACCACTCACCCGTGCGCCCGAATCCGCTCATCACCTCATCGACAATCAGCAGAATATTGTATTTTTTGCAAATTTCGTGGATGCGATTCCAGAATACCGCTGTCGGCTGCATGATACCGCTGGTGCCGCTGTACCCCTCTAGCAAAAACGCTGCGCAGTATTCCGGACCTTCCATCTGTACAATTTCTTCGATCATATCGGCAATAATGGCATCGCCCTCTTCGGCTGTCCGCCCACGATACGCGGGGCTGCGATAAGCATAAGGATCAGGCAACCGCACAATCCCCGGAATACCCGGCTCAATAGCAAGGCGACGTGGATCACCGCCAGCGCTGGACGCCGCAAATGTGCCCCCATGATACGAACGGTGGCGTGTGAGAATCTTCTGTCGCCCTGTGAACAGCCGCGCGACTTTTATCGCATTTTCGATACCATCTGTGCCGCCGTTGCAGAACAGGGTTTTGCTCAATTTTCCCGGCGTCACCTCCGCCACCAATTCACCCAGGCGGGCGCGCGGTGCTGTCGTGCTTGAAGGTTCAACGTAACATAGTTTCGCCGCTTGCTCCTGAATCGCTTTCACAACATGAGGGTGGCTGTGTCCGATATTGACGTTCACCAATTGCGACGACCAATCCAGATAACGCTTGCCATTGGCGTCATACACATAAACGCCTTCTCCGCGCTCAATAGGGATCGGATTCCACACCCCCTGCGGCGACCAACTCACTAACGTAAATTCTTTGCTCTTTTCAACAATTTCTGCGGGAGTAAACATCATCCTCCCCTCCTCATATCAACTTCACTTTTAGATAGCATAGCTATAATGTAACGCACCTTGCCCACGACACCAACAGACATTGCCAGTCCACACTGTAGTCACCCTCGTTTTTTATTTATCTGCGCTTTAACAAATTCACATTTTCCATAATCTCAAAAAACTTATTCTTCACAATCATCGAATTTAAGAGCTGTCACCAGCGCCTTCAGTGCGCTTATCGTCTTTCAACTCAGCCGCTCGGCTTTAGCCAGAGGCAGTGTCAAGGCAACATCCATCTTATCTGTCGAAATAACCTTGTATCCAACAGAGCAGCAACAACGGCTAATCTTATATTTGCTGACCGCTGAAAGCTGTTTCACCAGAAACGCCCCGATACATTTGATCGGGGCGTTCCCAAAGCAGTTAACCCACACTGAATGGTTACTCGCCGTTCGGCGTAATCTCCACTTCCGCAGCTTGCCAATCCAAACCCATGAAGTCTGCATCAGGATAGTCTTCAATGATTCCGGCTAATGCCGCTTCCGCGAGGTCTGTGCGAACCGCACCTTCATCCGGTGCAGCACTGATGACATCATAGTTCTGTGCAATTTCTGCTGTCTGTTGATACAGCGCCGTATCCAGTTGACCAATACCATTCGGCGACGGCCAAATCAGCTTGTTGATTTCGTTCATCATCCAGCGCTGATGTCCTTCGCCGAGTGTCGAGCCTTCAGCCAACACGTATTCAACGCACTGGTCAGCGTTGTCACGGCAGTATGTCCAGCCGCGGAAGCTGGCGCGCAGGAAGCGCTCGGCAATGTCTTC
>CALMZT010000262.1 GCA_937870805.1 uncultured Chloroflexota bacterium | reverse complement strand
GGGCCGGGAAGAACTTCCATCGCGGGCGTGCCGGTCCGAGTCCGACCGTCAGTGCCCTGATCAAGCGAGGACAGCTTCAAACCATGCGCTGGTTGTTAACCGTTTTGATCGCCTGCTTGGCCGCTGCCGCGCTGCGGGCCGAGGACTTCCCGCCGCTGCCGCAGTGACGTCTGCCTTTGGCTTCACACGCTCCTACAATGGCGGCGAAGCAACACGCCGTCACACAGGCACCGACTTTGCGGGCGCACCGGGGACACCCGTCTTAGCCGCTGCCGCTGGGCGTGTTGTATTGGCGGACACACTGAATGTGCGTGGTAATGCAGTTATCATCGATCACGGATGGGGTGTATTCACAGGTTATTGGCATCAATCTGAACTGTATGTTCAAGCAGGCGATATGGTGACCACCGGGCAAATCATCGGCACAATTGGCGCTACGGGACGTGTCACAGGCGCACATTTACATTGGGAAGTATGGGTTAGTGGTGTGCCAGTAGATCCCATACAATGGGTACAACAATCTTTCCCGTGACTATTCCCTACAGCTAAAGCTGGGGGCTTCGATGGGTCACGGACAAGTCCGCCCCAACAGACGCTAATCCACGTCTGAGGATGTTCAAGGCAGCGTTCAAATCACGGTCTATTTTGAGACCGCAGTGAGGACAATGGTGGACACGAACGGACAGGTCTTTAGGGACAATGTTGCCACAACCGGAACAACCTTGCGTTGTGCCTCTGGGGTTCACGCGCACGACGCCACGACCAGCATTCTCAGCTTTGTACGTGGTGCAGTGTACGAATTGTCCCCAGGCAACATCGGCAATATTGCGGTTGATAACCTTGTTTCCGTTGGCTTGCATCTCTGGGATTACCAAGTCTTCAAACACCAGCAAGCCATAGCGATTAACCAACTTGCGGCTTTCCTGATGAGCAAAGTCCGTTCGACGATGGGTCGCTCGTTGGTAGGCATGGTTCAATGCCAGCAGCGCCTTTTTGCGCTCTTTGCTGCCCTTTGGCAACTGCTCTTGCTTACGTTGCAGGCGCGCAATATCTTTGGCGTCGTGTTTCAGCCAGCGCTGGCGCTTGATCTGTTCGCCATTGGACAGTACCGCAAAAGTCTTCAATCCCAGGTCGACACCCACAACCTCACTGGACACGGGCAGAGGGCGTGGCTCAACTTCAACACTGAAACAGGCATACCACTTGCCAAGATTACGGCGTATCGTGACCGTCTTGATGGCTCCTTCGAGAGGACGATGCAGTACCACCTTCACCTCCCCGACTTTGGACAAGCGCAGCATTCGCTCGTTCAGCACCACGCCGTTGCCGTACTGCGGATAAGTGAGGCTATCATACCAACCATACCCCTTGAAACGGGGGTAGCCCGGTTCTTCAGCGCCCTGTTTCACGCGGCGAAAGAATGCCTGAAACGCCAGGTCCACCCGCACCTGCACATTTTGCAAGACTTGAGACGGCACCTGTTTCAATTCGGGCTTGGCTTGTTTCCAAAGGGGGAGCAAGCGCTGGGTCGCATACAAAGACACGCTCTCACCACGCTGCTCGTAAGCATTCTTGCGCGTGGCAAGGGTTTCATTGTAGACATAACGGCAGCATTCAAGCATCTGCTCAAGCTGGCGCTGCTGTGTTTTTGTGGGTTTCAAGCGGTATTTGTAGGTCAAGCTCATGCTTTTAGGTATACCACAAATTACTTAAAACACAAGTTTTGCGCCTGATATCCCCCGACCTCAAGGTCGGGGCTTTACGGGGCTTTTCGGTAAAAACAATTCAATTGGGAGAAGCGCTGTAATGGCGCTGATAACCTATGCCAGACGATAAAACACTGGATTCTGTTAACTTTTCTAATTCCCTAAACAAGCCAGATTTTGTAGATCCAAAACAGCGTACCGCACAGTGGCAAACGGTGGGGACAGTACAAAGTTTCACTCCCCACGAACGCGGTATTCGCTTGATCTGTGAGCGCGGGCAAGTGGAAATGCAATGGATCACCGAGGATTGTCTGCGGGTGCGCCTCAAGACGACAGCGGATGATTTTGATACGCCGTTTTCGTACTCGGTACACAAAACCGAATGGCAGGCTGTTTCATTTGAAGTCAACGATGGTATGGAAAGTATTGAGCTTCGTTCTCCACTTTTACGATGCTACATCAACAAAACATCCCTCACATTGACTCTGGAAGCACTCGACGGCACACCCATCTGTCACGACACATCGGGTATGCAGTACGGTGCAGATGGCGCTGTTGCGCTTTCAATGTCGCTACATCCCGGTGAAAGCAGCTATGGCATGGGCGAACGCGCCAGCAGCCTTAATTTACGTGGCAAGCGTTTTATCCACTGGAACACGGATTACGTGGATTACGAGCGTGATTCTGATCCCCTGTACTACTGTATCCCTTTCTATCTAGGGGTTCATCATAGCACCGCCTATGGTGTCTTTTGGGATAACTCACATCGTGGCAGTACCGACATCGGCGCGGCAAAAAACGATGAACTACGGTTTGAAGCGGAAAACGGCGAACTGCGCTACTACTTGTTTGGGGGAACTGACATCAAGCGCATACTCGCCCG
>CALMZT010000261.1 GCA_937870805.1 uncultured Chloroflexota bacterium | reverse complement strand
TGTTGTGCTGGTGGAATTCATACATGATGTAGCCTGCACCTAGCCCGCCACCAATCCCCAACAGCATTGCTTCTGTGAAGGGCGCGCCTGTCTGCGGGTTGCGGACGCCAACTGCTGCAAGGACGTTGGTGAGGGAAGCCGTTTCGGGATGGCTGCCGCCGAACTGTGTGTAGCCTTTGACTACAGGCATGAGCGTGTCCTCCTGATGAATATTTGGACACGAATATCATAGCCCAGCCCTGAAAGTGGCACAAATATTCTATTCAACTTATTGCCCTGAGATTTCTCTCAACACGGCAACAGTGGCTTCGACAATCTGGCGCTGCTGTTCCTCGCGGCTGATGGTCGGTACGCCATCGCCCGGTTGAATGCCATACCAACCGAACTGTTCATGATTACCGCCTTCAATGATGACAAAAGTGGTATCTGGTGGAAGCATCGGATGGAAAGCCTCAATCGTCTGCACCGTTGCCACGAGATCATTCGTGCCATAGATCGAGGCGACAACGAGATCATCACGCTCTGAGAGGTCAACCGTGCCCTGCGGAAATGAAGCCCAAAACACAAGACCCTGCACGTCGGGGTTGTCGCGCACAAATTCTGCCGCCGCCGCGCCGCCAATCGAGTGTCCGCCCACTGCCCAATGTGTGATTTGTGGATAAGCCTCCATCACCTCGCGCGCTGCGTCGGGGTTGAGGATGGCGAGGTTCAACGTCGCGGGCACAATCACGACCAGATAGCCCTGTGCAGCAATGTCACGAGCAAGTGGTGCATAAGAACGCGGCTCAATGCGCCCGCCGGGATAAAGGATGAATCCTGTGTTGACTGCGCCGCTTTCCGGCTGGAACGCGAGCCACTGATTAGTCGTGACCTGTACGCCGTTACCGGATTGCAGTGCCGCCATGGCTTCCGTGCTGGGTCCCATTGATGTATTTGCCCAGGCGAAGAAAAACACCGTGACCAGCATACAAACAGCGATCATCACCATAAAAACGTATCTCAACTTAAAGTTATACATCCTGAACCTTTGGTCTCATCGAACAGGACATCCTACGCCAATTCCCTTAGTACCACATAAAGATACCGTAAAAACTAACAATGTCATGAGCGTGGCAAGTCCATACCCTCAATGCTGGGGGGAAGACATTCTCAAATATAGGAGGATAATGATAAGTATAGACCTGCCTATGAAGGCTTTTATAGAGGTAGATGCCTCAACCATCGTTGAGGGGGGCAAAAGTATGGATATCTTAATCGGTATTGCGGTTGCCATTATCGTTGTGCTGATCGTGGCAATAGCAGGTTGGAGTTGGATTCTTGGACTGGTGATTATCGGCGATAAAGAAGTCGGCGTCGTCACCAAACGTTTTGATCCAGGCGGCAAAAAACTGCCAGAAGGCAAATTGATCGCACTGAATGGCGAATCTGGTATTCAGGCAGATACGCTCGCCCCGGGGTTGTACTGGGGTAAATGGCCCTGGATGTATAACGTGCGCAGAACACCTATCACGGATATTCCCGCCGGGCAAATTGGCTTGGTATTGGCAGTGGACGGCGCTTCTATTCCACCGGAGCGTATTCTCGCCAAAGTCGTACAGTCCGATAACTTCCAGAATGCACGGGCATTCCTCATGAACGGCGGCGAAAAGGGACGCCAACTAGGCATTCTGACGGCAGGCAAGTATCGCATTAACACAGAGCTGTTCAAAATTATCACCGCACAGAACGCGACACAGAATGGTTTGCGTCCTGAAGATTTGATGGTTTACCGTGTGGCGGATGATACCGTCGGCATGTTTACGACGCTGGACGGCAGACCCATCGAGGAAGGTGAGATCGCCGGGTTGTTTCTGCCCGGACACGACAGCTTCCAGAATGCGCAAGCATTTATCGATGCGGGCGGTCAGCGTGGTTTGCAGGAACAGGTGCTGCTCTCTGGTTCATGGAACCTGAACCCCTGGTTTGTGCGCGTGGAACAAGTCCCGATGACGGCAATCCCGATTGGTTATGTCGGCGTGGTCATCTCGTTTGTCGGTAAGGCGCACGAAGATGTCAGCGGTACAGAATTTAAGCACGGCGACCTTGTGAATCAGGGGCATAAGGGTGTGTGGGTCACTCCGCTGTATCCCGGCAAGCATCCCATCAACACGCGCGTCATGCGTGTGGAGCTTGTGCCGACCACCAATATCGTCCTGAATTGGGCAGATCGCACCGAAGCCCACAACTACGATGCGCGCCTGGCATCTATCACGGTTCGTTCAAGAGACGGTTTCGGCTTTAACCTTGATGTCGCGCAGATCATTCATGTTGGCGCGCTGGATGCTCCGAAAGTGATTTCGCGGGTGGGGTCGGTGCAAAATCTTGTTGATCATGTGCTGCAACCCACAGTGGGCAACTACTTCCGCAATGCCGCGCAGGCGTACACCGTATTGGACTTTCTCAGCGCGCGCAGTGAACGACAGGAAGAAGCCACGCAGCATATCATGGTAGCGCTGAAACAATACGATGTACAGGCGATTGACACTTTGATCGGTAACATCAACCCGCCTGAAGCGCTGATGCTGACACTGACTGATCGTAAGATCGCTGAGGAACAGCAAAAGACCTATGAGGTACAGCAGGCGGCACAAACTCAGCGTCAGCAGTTGGTGCGTGAAACGGCAATTGCAGACATTCAACAGGAGATGGTGAAAGCCGAACGCGGCGTGAGCATCGCTGAATTGCAAGCACAGTCACAGGTGAAACAGGCGAGTGGTGAAGCTGATTCCATCAAACTGCGCGCGGCAGGTGAAGCCGAAGCGATCCGTGTCACGGGTGAAGCGAAAGCCGAAGCCTATCGTATGGGTGCGCAAGCGCTCGGCGAATACGGCTATACGGCGGTGCAATTAATGCAGATCATCGGTGAAAGCGGCGTGAAGATCATCCCCGACATCAATGTCACCAGCGGCGGCGTGGGCAGCGGCGGTATTGCCGAAGCGCTGCTAGCGATGCTCTTGCGCAATCAGGCACCAGCAGTGAACGGCGCGTCTACAGCGAAAGAGTAAAAACGTTGCAGCCCTTCTCTGGCACATTGTCGGAGAAGGGTTGTTTATTGCAAAGATCGCAGTGCTGCCAATGAAAATTCCCTACTAGGATTGTTCTGTTAGAGTTACGTAGGAAATATGCCCAACAGGTGCAGATAAACACATCAATAGGTTCAATTTGTGCGGTTTATAGTATCTGCTGCTTAGCATAAGCCTACATTTTGCGTTCACAGTATGTTAAAATGTAGCTCACACCACGGGGGTGAAATAGATTCGACGGGGGAGGTTGAGTAGGTACTGCAAGCCGAGGAGTCTGACCTCGTAAATACAGGCAAGCATGTAAATGCGAAACCCAATACCTATGCTTACGCTGCCTAATTAAGCAGTTTGAGCAGCTAGTCCTGAGGGATTAGCCGTCTGCACCAACTGTAGCCGTCCAGTCGGGTTTGCAGGCGTCATTAAAGACGGTTTGCGGTGAGGCTCACGCCGATAAAGCCTGCCAAAGAAAGTATCGGCTGGTTCCTGGTGTACCTGCGTTCGCCGGGGCTGCCAGGAACGAGAATATACGGTGAAACAAGCTTGTAGACGTGCGTATTCGAATCTTTCGGACGCGGGGGGCAGAACCCGCCACCTCCATGACTCATGACAAACCCCGCCAAGTGCGGGGTCTTGTTTTTTGGGTACAATAACACCAAGACCTACCATACAGGATATTCATGGACCTCTTTACTGTTTTGACGCTTGCCGGAATGTTGGCTTTCATCGGCGTCACAATTTATGTCGCCAATGTAGAACAGGCTCAAGGCAAGCCGCCAACGCTGTCACGGATACTGCTGTATATTATCCTCACGATGGAGGCTTTACTCGCGCTCTCAGCCTATTTTCTGGCGACATCGCCGGATTATACGGGCACACAGGCAGAATTATGGGTTGCCATAGGTTTGGTCGCTGTGGGTGTGATTATCAGCTATGCCGTCCTCGCGTCCGTGAGTTTCCGGCAGATGTTGCAGCGGCTCATCAGCAGCTTTAACGCCAATTCGAGCGTGCATATCGCCGCCTTTGTGTTCATGATTGCGTTGTTCCTGTGGAACACGATTCCTTTTGTGATGCAAGGCGGCATTGAGGGTTTTGCGCGTTCGATGCAAGACAATGGCGTTTCGGCGGGTGAGCCTGTGCTTAATGCTATGTTGCAAATCACGGCGGCATTTCTGGGCATCGGTTTGTATATCAGGCGTACGCTGCCACAGGGTTTAGAGCGTTTGGGGCTGCGCATTCCTACGCTTCAAGATATAGGAGTGGGCGCAGGAATGGGTTTTGTGCTGCTGCTGTTGGCAAGTAGCTTTGTTGCGATTTGGCAAGCCGTCGCTCCAGATACCATCGAACAACAGTCGTCGGCGTCGAACCAGATTGCCCAATCGTTTGCGTCGCTGCCGCTGGCATTCTTGCTAGCCACTTCTGCGGCGTTGGGCGAGGAAATTTTCATGCGCGGTGCGCTGCAACCTGTCTTTGGTCTCGTCGGCAGCAGCCTCTTTTTCACCTCGCTCCATACGCAGTATTTAATTACCCCCGGATTACTGATGATTTTCATCGTATCGTTGGTGTTGGGACTGCTGCGTAAGCACTTGAGTACCAATGCGGCGATTGTGGCACATTTTGTTTTTAATTTTGTCCCCTTGTCACTTTTAGCAATGGGAAACTCTTCATGAAAGCACGCTTTGCCTTTTTTCTCACGTTTTTGATGTTGATTTGTGTGCTGCCGCTGGCGGCACAGGAAACTCCCGCCGCCCAAACGCCAACCCCAGGTGGGCTGGTGTATGGTTTGGATGCTGAACTGCTGTTCCCTGAAGCCGTGCGCTTTACGATTGCCTTGAGTACCACTGCCAATGATTTGGCGCTGGCAATCCTGACCATCCGTATTGAAGGGCAAGACACCATTACGATTCCAGTGAGCATCGCGGAAGACGCAACGCTGCGTGAGCCATTTACGGAACTGGCTTATGTTTGGGATATTCCGCGTGACAATCCACCGCGTTTGTTTAGCGATGTCGTGTACGAATGGCAGATCACGCGAACGAACGATCAAGTGATTGCGGCTGAAAATACATTTGAATTTACGGATCCACGCCTCGAATGGATGCATAATACGGCAGAGAACAGCAATATCACGTTTACCGTGCCAGCAGAAAATTTCAATATTCCACTAGGAGCGCTGCGCAGTGAAATACAGTCCATTTATGACCTGATGCGAACGAATACCGGACTGCAGCCGACATTTCATCTCATGATCTATCCAACCAACTTAACGCCCGGTTGCAGCACGAACAGCGCTGGTGAGTCCATAGCAAGAGGGGCAAATGGCACTGAAGTTCAATGCAGCAGCGCGCAAGTCGAGGCGCTCAAGCAGTTTGGCTTTAACATCGGGCTGGCATTCCAAATTGTCGATGACCTGCT
>CALMZT010000260.1 GCA_937870805.1 uncultured Chloroflexota bacterium | reverse complement strand
CGACCGTGTCCCATGCCTATGGCCAGTACCGATGGCCTGTTGCAGTCATAGCCTGCACATCCAAGCGCAGGATTGCGCCCAGCGCCGACTGCTTCGCTCATCGCTCATCTTTCCTCCCCGACAATTACTCCCCCTCCTACTCTCCCTCATCCTCACTCCATGTCTCCTCCAACATCTCGTCGACGACTCCCTCGTTTCGTTCGCTCTGGTACTCCCCCACCGCTCCAGCTCACCGAACGTGACATACGCATCCTTGACGCCGTCTCCGCCTATCGGCTGCTGACCCGCGAGCAGATCCAGCGCCTGTGGTTCTCGCCCACCGGCACGACCGCTTGCAAACGGAGACTGATGCTGCTCTACCAGGGCGGCCTCCTGGGACGCACCCCGCTCCCCCTACGGAACGCCTATGGCGCCAGCCGCGCCGTGTACTACATCGACCGTGCGGGAATCGAGGTGCTCAAACTGCGCGGCGGCGAGGCACCGGCTCACCCCGTGCTCACACAGCAGCCGGCGTCGGAGTTCTTCCTGGAGCACGCGCTTGATACCGCCGACGTGCGCATTTCATTCGAGCTCGCATGCCGCGAGAGGAGCTACCCGTTCACCTGGGTAGATGAGACGCGCCTGCGCCGCGACGGCATCGAGTACCTGCTGGCCCAATGGGTGGACATCCACGGGACGCCGCGCGTGAAGGGCGTCCCCGCATCGGCGCTGTCGCAGTTCCTGGGCGGCTCCGCCGGGTTCGCGGGCGCGGCGACCGTCGGCATGGGCCAGGGGCCGCATAGCCACGATCTCATCGGCATGCCGGACTTCGGCGGCTACACCGTGGTCCCGTGGGAGGAGGGCGTCGCGCGCGTCCCGCTTGACATCACCGTGGACGGCAAGGCCTGGCCGTACTGCTCGCGCACCACGCTCAAACGGGCGCTGGAGCGACTGGCCGCGCTGGGCTACCAGATGAAGGTCGGCGTCGAGGCCGAGCACATGCTGGTGACCCGCGCCGCCGACGGCCGGATCCGCCCCTTCGACCCGACGGGATCGGACACCCTCGAGAAGCCCTGCTACGACTTCAAGGGCCTCGCCGCGAACCTGGGCTACCTGCGCGACCTGACGCGCTACATGGAGCAGATGGGCTGGGAGCCGTTCACCTGTTTGCAGCCACAGTACAATCTGTTGACGCGCTTCATCGAATGGGAAGTGCTGCCTGTGTGTATCAACGAAGGACTCGGCGTTATCCCCTGGAGTCCGCTGCGTGGCGGTTGGCTCAGTGGTAAGTATCGTCGTGGCATGACTGCGCCCGTTGAAGGCACGCGCATTGCCGACGCTGAAAAACAGGGATGGGGCGAACGCTGGAGTCGCTACAACAACGAGTTCACATGGCAGGTGTTGGACGCGCTGCATGAAGCCGCCGAGGAAAGTGGCAAGACGCCCGCGCAAATCGCGCTTAATTGGGTATTAAATCGTCCCGGCGTGACCTCGCCCATCATTGGCGCGCGCAAGATGGAGCAGCTAGACGATAACATTGCTGCGACAGGCTGGAAAATCAGCGACGATGTGATGGAAAAGCTGAATCGTGCCAGTGAACCCGAATCCGTCTATCCCTATGACCATATTGCAGGTGCGATGCAGCGCCGCTAATCCACTCCTGTAACGATGTAGAGACGATGGGCGTGAGCAATACACTCATCGTCTCTACAAAGACAAGTTTTATTGCTTGTCGCTAGGGCGATTGCATGAAATTTAATGAAAAGGCTATGAGGGTTCACAACATATTTGTAGGGACAAGCGTACAGGGCTGAGCAGCGGGCGAACACACAGGTTCGCCCCTACAATGACGTTTCTGACCTTCCTTGACCCCATTCGCGATTTTGATGCAATCGCCCTAGCTTGTCGCTTAGCTACCATGCACCACCTCGCCGTTAATGATCGTCATTTTTACGTTTAGAGCTTTGTCCAAAATCACAATATCGGCGTCGTAACCTGTCGCAAGCCGCCCTTTGTGGTCGTCAATGTGCATTGCCTGCGCGGGGGTAAGCGTCGCCATTGTGACGGCTTGCTGAAGTGTGATACCTGCAAAATTCATAACATTACGTATGGCTTGATCCATTGTCAGAGTGCTTCCCGCGAGGTTGCCCGATTCCGTGCGTGCGACACCACTTTTCACAGAAACCTTCATGCCTGCGAAGTCATAATCGCCATCGGCAACACCTGTGCCCATCATCGAGTCGGTAATGAGCACCGTGCGTTCGACACCTTTCGCGCGTATGAGCAATTTGACCATCGCGGGGTGTACGTGTACGCCGTCAGCGATGATTTGCGCGAACACGCGGTCATCATTGATGGCGGCGGCAAGTGCGCCGGGTTCGCGGTGATGCAGCGGGATAATGCCGTTGAACGTGTGTGTGATCTGGCGCAGACCCATGTCAATAGCCTTGAGCGTTTGCTCGTAGCTTGCGCCGCTGTGCCCGATGGCAAATTCAACGCCGTGCGGACGCAGTGCGCTCATCATCTCGTCCGCGCCTTGTAACTCTGGTGCAATCGTGATGAGCTTCACGACACCCGATTCTAGCCACTGCCCATATTCGGCGGGAGTGGGGAGGCGAAAGTATTCTTCAGGCTGCGCGCCGCGATATTTGGCGTTGAGGTACGGTCCTTCGATGTGGACGCCGAGATGCTGCGCGCCGTGCTGCGGTTGTTTACTGCGCGCGACGTTATCAATTGCTGCTTGAATAGAGGCAGCGGGGTTGGCTACCGTCGTTGGATAGTAACTGGTGACGCCGTGTCTGGCGAAAAATTCTCCCAGCGTCTTCAGCGCTTCGGGCGTGCCTTCAATCGTGTCGTGTCCGTTCGCGCCGTGTACGTGGATGTCGATAAACCCCGGCACAACGTAATCCCCGTTGGCATCAATCACCTGCTCGGTTTCGTTGGCAATCAGATCGGTGACGGCTTCGATTTTGCCGCCGTTAAGCACGACAACGGAATCGGTGAGGATTTCGTGTGGGGTGATGAGTGTGCCGTTGGTGATGAGTGTGCGCATGAGTCCTCTTGAGTGCAGCGAAAGAGAGGAATATAGTTCCAACTTCCATAGAAAACTACGGAAATCGTTTGTGCGGTGTGACCCACACAGGCTTCACTACATAAGCCGCTATCCCTCCCGCAAAAGCGTTGGGGATTACTTGAGGGCAAGGGTCTACGGGGAATATTTTACCGCTGCCCCGCTTGCGGCAGCGAACGCCCAATATTCCATTGTGAAGGTGCACCCCTCGTTGCCGTTGGCGAAGACGCCTGAAGTTACAGCGAAGGATTTGCAGTCATTTTACCGGATATTTCCGTAAAATGCTATAAATTCAGTGAACCTTTACAATACCACTTATACGCAAAGTAAAGCACGGATTGCGGTAAACTAATGCGCAAAATACTGTGGTGGAGAATTCGATGGAAAGTCTTTGGAATACTGATGAAGCGGCACAGTTCGCGGGCGATTTAGGGCAGCGCGTGTATAGCTCGCGCCTTTTGGGGCGCGATAAAACGCTGGTGATGCACGGCGGCGGCAATACGTCGGTGAAGGTTACAGAGAAGAATATCTTTGGCGAAGACGAAGACATTTTATACGTAAAGGGCAGCGGCTGGGATTTGGAAACGATTGAGGCAGCAGGTTTTTCGCCTGTGAGGATGTCGGTGCTGCTGAAGTTGGCGAAACTCGAAACGCTCAGCGATATGCAGATGGCGAACGAACTGCGCTGCGCGATGACCAACGCCAGCGCGCCGATGCCATCTGTTGAGGCGATTTTGCACGCCATCCTGCCGCACAGGTTTGTCGATCATACACACGCCGATGCGGTTCTCGCTATCACAAATACGCCAAATGGTGAGGCGCGCATCCGCGAGATTTATGGTGACAGTGTGATCGTTGTACCTTACGTCATGCCGGGTTTTAAGCTGGCGCGACTGTGCGCGGAGATGTTTCCCAAGCACGCGCATGATAAGACCATCGGCATCGTACTGTTGAAACACGGCGTCTTCACGTTTGGCGCGACGGCAGCAGAATCTTACGAGCGCATGATTGAGCTGGTGAGCCGCGCAGAACACTATTTGAAGAAACACGATGCGTGGCAGATTGCAGTTCCAGAAGTGCGTCGTGAAGAAAAGCTGCTGCGACAGGAGATTGCTGCGCTGCGCCGTGACTTGTCGGACGTGGCAGGCTTTCCGGTG
>CALMZT010000259.1 GCA_937870805.1 uncultured Chloroflexota bacterium | reverse complement strand
CAAGTTAGAAAATTACCTGGTACAGCAAGCTAACAGCATGTCGAAGGATGGGTCGCAGCGTTTGCGTGAAGTCGCTTATGAACGGCTGAAGGATGCGCTGCAACACGCCAATCTCACCCCTGGCGAACCGCTTTCGGAAAATCAGCTTTCCAAATGGTTAGGCATTAGCCGCACCCCTGTGCGTGAAGCGTTGCAGCAGTTGGCACAAGAGGGTTTGGTACAGGTCATCCCCGGACGCGCGGTCACGGTTGCCTCTCGCTCTCTCAAAGATGTGATGGAAGTCATCCATGTGCGTTCGTTGATTGAGCCAGAATTGGTGCGGCTCGTTACGGAGTCGGCAACGCCACAGCAAATCGCCACACTCCAGAGCGCGATGGATAAGATGGAAGAGGCAGTGCAAAACAATGATTACGGCACGTGGGCGAAAGCGGATACTGTGTTCCATGATGTGCTCAATCAAGCCTGCCCCAACCAACTGTTAGGCGAAACCTCCGTGCTAATGCGCAATCGTGTGCATCACATCGCCAATTCCGATTCAAAGGTCAACCCAACACGTCTTGCCGCCTGTACACTGGAGCATCGCCGTATCGTGGATGCTATCGCGGCACACGACCCCCAAGCTGCTGAACAAGCTGTGCGTGACCATTTAGATGAGCAGCGCAAAAGTATGTTAAACCGCCTCAGTTACGGCTGAGTATCGCCCGACGACGGGTAAAAAACTTTCGCTTAATTCTTATTATGAAGGAGCTTTCGCAATGAAAATTTGTATGCACAACTGGATGCGCCCTGAACCGATTGAGACGACGATTGACCGCATGAAGCGTCTCGGTTACGACGGCATTCAGATTATGGGCGAACCGCGCAAATATGACTGGAAACAGGTGCGCAAACTGCTCGATGACAATGGAATGAAATGTTTTGGTTCGGTGAGCATCATGGTCAAGGGGCGAGACCTGATCCACGCCGACGTTTACTACCGTGAGATGACCGTGCAGTATTTGAAAGAATGCCTTGACATGGTAAAGGCACTCGGCGGCAACATCTTCACGCTTGTGCCCAGCGAAGTCGGTAAGATCGTGGCGATGGCGGACAAGGATACTGAATGGGAATGGGCAGTTGAAGGCATTCGCAAAGTCGCTGACCATGCCAAGTCGCTCGGCATCAAGATCGGTCTTGAGCCACTGAACCGTTTCGAGACGAACTTCCTGAACCGCCACGACCAAGCGCTGCGCCTCGCTGGCGACGTGGGCGACGACGTGGGCGTGTGCCTCGACGCCTTCCACATCAACATCGAAGAAGCTGATTTGTACGAAGCTATCCTGCATACAGGTCCTAAGCTGGTAGACTTCCACGTTGCCGACAATAACCGCTTCCCGCCCGGACAAGGCGCTTTGGACTGGAAGAAAATCATTTCAACACTCAAGCAGGCAGGCTACGATCAACAGCTCACTGTCGAATTCGTTGTGCCGCTGGATCGTTCGCCGCTGTCTGCCAAAATGGAAGAATCGGGCACAACGGCGACAGAAGCCGAACTCAAATTCATCCGCGATCACGGCAGCGACCTGATGAGCGACGCTGCCTATTCCAAGCACGTCGAAGCGTCGATCAAGCACCTGCGTGCCAGCGGCGCATAAAATGGCAACCGTTCTGCTGATCGGCACACTGGATACCAAAGGACCGGAAACCGCGTACCTGCGTGACCGTGTGCGTGATCTGGGCTGCGATACGCTGGTGCTGGACTCTGGCATTCTGGGCGAGGCGGTTGGAATCGAAGCGGATTTCAACCGCCGCCAAGTGGCTGAAGCAGCAGGTTCGACGATTGAAGCGCTGCGCAACGCCGGAAGTCGCGGCAAAGCTGTTGAAGAAATGCTCAAGGGCGTGCGTAAAATCGCACTCGACTTGCAGCGACAGGGCAAGATTCACGGCGCGGTATCGCTCGGTGGCGCAGAAGGCGCGGTGCTGGCGGCAGCGGCGATGAAGGAACTGCCCATTGGCTTCCCCAAGCTGATCGTGTCGCCGCTGGCTTCGGGGCAGCGCAAGTTCGCGCCCTTCGTCGGCACGAAAGATGTGATGGTGATGCATTCGGTGGTGGACATCCTGGGGTTGAACCCGATCAGCCGCACCGTCTTTGAAAGCGCGGCGGCGGCGATTGCGGGCATGGCACAGGCATGCGAACAGCGAGAGACATCAAGCAACGGGCGCAAGTCGATTGCGGCGACGATGCTGGGCAATACGACGCGCCCGCTGATGAGAATACGCCCGAAGATTGAGGAGCGCGGCGTCGACTTCGTGATCTTCCATGCGAACGGGGTCGGTGGGCGCGCGATGGAAGAACTGATCGCCGAAGGGCAATTCAGCGCGGTGTTGGACTATACGTTGAGCGAGGTGGCGGGACAGATCGCGGGCGGCTTCCACGTTGGCGGGGAGTCAAGACTGGACGCGGCGGGCGAGGCGGGCATTCCGCAGGTGATCGTACCGGGTTGCCTGGACTTCATCGTATTTGGGGCGAAGCACGAAGTCCCCGAACAGTTCCACGAGCGCCCGATGTACTACCACAATCCTGAGTTCACGCTGGTGCGGGTCACGCGCGACGAACAGTTGGCGGGCACGCGCTTCGTGGTCGAGAAGCTCAATCGGGCGAAGGGTGCGGTGACGGTGGTTGTGCCGCTAGCGGGCGGGTCGATCATGGACATTGAAGGCGGCGCGTTCTGGCAGCCAGAGGTGAACGAGGAATGCCGTCAAGCGCTGAGGGAAGGGCTGCGCGGAGACATCCGCTACGTCGAGGTCGAGGCGCACATCAACAATGATCGGTTCGCGGACGCGGTGTTGGAAGAACTGCTGCTGGTGTTAGGGTGAAATCAGTTAATTAATGAGACAATGACTCAAATTTTAGCCTGCAAAAACACATTTATCAGAGTAACGTTTACTTTGGGGTTTTGTTTATAGTGGGAGATAAGCGGAAGGCGGCGAAATTCCATACCGAAAACAAACGCTGAAGTTAAGTGTAAGCCGAAATAACAGTAAAGGAACAGAGAATTTACTGAGTTGTTAGCGAAAGTCCTTAGTTGATAGTCTGTGGTCATTAGCTTAGGGCGTGGCATGGAGACTCCTTTCTCTAGGAGAGAGCATAGCAGAAAAAGGGGCGCATTTGGGTTTCAATTGACACTTTAATGCGAGGTGTAATGAAAGTTATCAGTTATCAGTTTTTAGTTATCAGTGAATACAAAAACAACGTGTTTAACTTCGCTGTTTGACCTCACCCCTAGCCCCCGCCGCTTCACTTACCCCAACGCGCAAAATGGGATGGGTGGGGGACGTGTGTGGCGTGGAGAGGGGGAACGGCGTTCGCGCAACGAGACATTGAGCATGAAAATACGCTTAAACCAAGTATTTGAGGGCGAACACGTTGGTTCGCCCTACGAGAGATAGTCATATTTTGAACGTTGTGCTTGTAGAATGAGCAAGCAAAACGGGACGACACGTTGGTCGTCCCCTACGAATGTCGTAGATGTTTGGAGATTAAGGCAAGGCGGTGCGCTGTCCATAGGAATATACAGTTTATGGCTCAGGCACAGACAACAACAATTTATGCAGTAAAACGATTAAAGACAGATATAGGAGACGTATTTACATTTGTCGGGAGCACACGTGGGTGCTCCCCTACGAATTCCGTTCTCCGTATTATCTTGTTAAAGAGCATAAATTCTTTGTTCGGAGCAGTGCGTTAGCCGAGTTTTAGGAGGTTGTTATGGCTACCCGACCCACGAAAGCGCTGAAATTCCCTTCGTTTTGCATGGGGGATCTCAGCTACGTCGATATTCAAGAGTATCTGAAGTATTCGGATACGATCCTCATCCCGAAAGCGAGCTTAGAGCAGCATGGTCCGCATCTGCCGCTGTACTGCGATACGATCACGGCGCTGGAAGTGGCGCGGCGGGCAGGCGAAGAGGCGGGCATTCTGTACACGCCGACGCTGTGGCTGGGCTATTCACCGCAGCACATGCGCGCACCGGGGTTTGGCGCGGGAACGATTACACTGCGCGCCGATACCTATTTGAACCTGCTGTACGACATCGGACGCAGCCTGATTCATCACGGCTTCAACCGCCTGATTTTCGTCAATGGGCATGGCTCGAACGTCAAGGTGGTTGACCCTGTGCTGCGCCGCCTGCGCAACGAAACGGGCGCGCTCATCGCGTACTATAAACCGTATGCCGAACGCTACATCGGGATGCTCAAGGATGTGCTCGAAGGGCCGGTTGAGGAGACTCCCGGCTGGCACGCGGGCGAACTGGAAACATCGCAGGTTTTAGCGCATAACGCCAATCTGGTACGCTTAGATCGTGCCAAGAGTGATAAGGCACACGCGCCGAAATGGTTAGGCGATGCGTGGGCGAAAAATGATGGGATGCCCGACGCCGAGTTTCAGGGTTATCAATATTTCAATTTCCCGTTCGATCACGAAGAATTCACCGATTCGGGGACGATGGGCGTGCCGCAGCGCGGAACGGCAGAAAAGGGCGAAATCGCTTTCTCGCGCTTCTCCAAACACCTGATTGACGCCGTGGAAGAACTGGAAAAGGTCGAACTCAACATCAAGAACCGTGACTGGACTGAGGGCAAAGCATGGTAGCACCTACCACGCAAAGCCAACTCATCGACGGACTAAAAGAAATCGTCGGCGCGCAGTATGTCGTCTCGCAGGCGGAAGCACGCCGAAAATACGCCAGCGATCAATGGTGGTATGCGATTGCGGCGGCGGCGGCGGGCGAATCCATCAGCCAGCCGGATGTCGCCGTTTCGCCTGCGTCGGCGGAAGAAGTTGCCAGTATCGTGCGGTTGGCAAACCGCCTGAACGTGCCGATCACGCCCTGGGGCGGCGGCAGCGGCGTACAGGGGGCGGCGAACGCAGATCGCGGCGGCATCGTTTTGGACATGAAGCGCATGAACCGTGTGCGCGCTGTGGACGAAAAATCGCTTACGTGTCTGGTGGAAGGCGGAAAAATCTGCCGCGACTTTGAAACAGAACTCAATGAGCGCGGGCTGTCGTTCACGCACTATCCTGCTTCGACGGAATGGGCGACCATCGGCGGCTCGATTGCGGCGCGTGGTTCGGGCGTGCTTTCGACCAAATACGGCAAAATCGAAGATCACGTATTGGGGTTGGAATTCGTCACGCCAACAGGTGAACTGGTACACACGCCTGTCGTGCCGCGCCACGCTGCGGGACCGGAATTGACACAGTTGCTGGTGGGCGCTGAAGGCACATTAGGGATTATCACGGCGGCGATTGTCAAGCTGCACCTGCTGCCCAAGAGGCGCGTGTTTGGCGTCGTATCGTTTGATAACCTGTCGGATGGCATCGAAGCCGGGCGGCGCATCATGACCAGCGGGCTGAAGCCCCCTGTCATGCGCTTGTACGATGTGGATGCTGCATCGCACAGTTTGGCGCGCGCTGTGGAAACGCCGCTGAATGCGCCGACGCTGGTGATGATGTTCGATGGCGAGTTTCCCGATCTGGTGGAGTTGGAAGCGCAAAAAGCGTTGGGCATCTGCCAGGAGATGAACGCCAAGCTGCTGCCTGCCTCGATTGGCGAAATGTGGTGGGAACGGCGCTACGTGTTTTATTACCCACCGTATGCGCCGGAACTGCCAAGCATCTGGGGGACGGTGGATGTCGTCGCGGATTTCCAGCACATTGAAGCGGTATACAACGAGACGACGCGCGCCATTCGTGAGGCTGTGCCCGCAGAATACAACCTGTCGCTGACGACACATTTCTCACACTGGTATGAGTGGGGGTCAATGGTGTACGCACGCATGAAAATCCCGACGGGACCCGCCGATTTGAAGGAAGCCAAGAAGCTGCACGATGATATTTTCCGCGCGGGTATCGAAGCGGCGTACAAGGCGGGCGCGGTCATCAACGATCATCATGGCGTCGGGATGCGGCTTGCGCCGTACATGGAGTTGCAATACGGCGAAGGAATGCACGCGCTGTCACGCATCAAGAAGGCGCTTGATCCGAATAATGTGCTGTGTCCGGGGAAGTTGGCGATGAGTGATTAATTTTACCCCTCTCTAAATCTCTCCCCACTGCGTGGAGAGAGACTTAAATACAGTGCATGTTCCCGTTGTTTCGTCTTTCTCCAACAGGTCGTTGAAGGCGCACACGTTGGCGCATAGACGTCAGGTTAGGATTAATACGACAAAACGGGACGACCCATGGGTCGTCCCCTACTTGACGCCAATGCACACGCAGGTGCGACTCTACGCAGAGATCCGTATTTAATCGTTAAACTATATAATCCCCTTGTTCACCGGTTCAGGGTGTGTAACGTCAGTTAGTCATTAGCAACGACAGGACGCGGTATAGCATACTGTGTCCTTTTGATTCAGGATTATGTAAGAAATAGTGAGATTTCCTTGATTACAAAAACTATTCTTAACACTGTTTCGATATTCATCATATGACATTCCAATGTTTAAGCGACACAATGGAATTGTAAGATGGCGAATCATACGCCTAAAGGGGGTTTAGGTCATGAACAGCTTCAGTAAACCATTTGGTTGAGTGAGGTAAACATATGAGCACCCCTTTCAGAAGAAAAGCCCTCATTATCGGATATGGCATCGCAGGTCCTGTCGCCGCCATGTTCTTTAAGCGCGCGGGTATCGATACAGTGATTTACGAAGCCCAAGACACGTATCAGGATCATCCCGGCATGTTTATGGGATTGGGTCCTAACGGGGTCAATATTCTGAAAACCTTAGGCGTTGATGCCGCTATCCTCAAATACGGCTTCCCCACGACAGGCACCTCGTTTTACAACAGCAGTGGCAAACTGCTGGGAGAAATCAAAACTCACCCTGAGATCGAGGGCGAGGACGAATCCAACATCATCATTAAGCTGAGCGCACTGCAAACGGCGCTGTTCGACGCCATGCTGGATTATGATGTGCCTGTGGAATTTGGCAAAAGGCTGATCGGCATTAAAGCAACCAAGTACAAAACCGTGATTGCTACCTTCGCCGATGGCACGGAGGATGAAGGGGACATTCTTGTGGGCTGCGAAGGGATTCACTCGCGCACGCGGCAGATTATGCTCCCTCATGGACCGAAACCTTCGTACACGGGCACGATGGAATGCGGCGGTGTATCGTTTAACCCGGCAGTGTATCCAACGGCGACGATGAATATCATCTATGGCAAGCAGGCGTATTTCGGTTACTTCGCCACACCTTCCGGCGACATCTACTGGTTCAGCAACTTCAGTCAAGCGAAAGAGCCGTCGAAAGCCGAACTCAGGGCGATGTCGCAAAATGAGTTACGCAAGAAACTGCTTGACCTGTACCGCAACGATGTGCCGTACCTTGGAGAGATTATCAAGACGACGAAGGGCGAAATCGGTAAATTCCCGCTCTATGAGCTGCCTGTCGTCCCGAAATGGCACAAGGGACCCCTTTGCATCGCCGGCGACGCCACACACGCCGTTTCACCGCACGTTGGGCACGGCGCGTCATTGGCAATGGAAGACGCGATTGTGCTAGCCAAGTGCCTGCGCGACATTCCAGACGTCGAAAGTGCCTTCGAGATGTACGAAAAACTGCGCAAACAGCGTACCCAGAAGATCGTCTCGCTGGCACAGCACCTTAGCAAAAGCAAAACGACCTCGAACCCACTGGCAGCCTGGTACCGCGATATTTCGCTGCCGTCGTATCTGGAGCGCAGCGCCGAACTCATGGACTGGATCTACTCGTATCAGGTGAATTGGGACGAGGAAGTGGTCGCCCGTCCATCACGCTATGGCAAGATGTTCAAAGCGGCATCGCGCACGATGAAACACCCGCTGCGTACAGGCGCACGTCGCCCGATCTAGGTAGTTATCAGTTGTCAGTTGTCAGTTATCACTCACCTTACGCAGTTTACCGCTCTGGGTTCAAAACCCAGAGCTAGCTGAGAATGGGTAAACCTCTCAAGAGGTTGAAAACCGCAGCGCCCAACCCGTTCACGGGTTTCCCACGCGCCTGGCTGGCAGTTTTGAACTGCCAGCGTCCGCAGCGGCGAACGTTTTGCGTAACGTCAGTTATCAGTAAAAATCGAGTGATCAACGCTCGATTTTATTTTGGCTGCAAACACGGGCAAATGCAGCATGACGAGTACCTGGTTTGGTGCGATTAGATCACGATGCTTGCCTTGATAGTGCGCTTCGGCTGCCAGTGTGAAATGTCCAGCGCGCCGAAATTGACTCTGGCGTGGATATGCGTGCTGTTAGGCAGGCTCAGCGTCTTGTCCTGCAAAAGTCCGCCGAAATCATGTTCTGCTGTCGCGCTGGGTGGCAAGCGAAGATCAATTGCGCCGCAGCCGCAAGAGATGTCGATTTTTTCCGCGCCATACAGCTTTTCCCAGCCGAGTGCTACCGCGCCAAAAGCCACACGAATGTTTGCCACGCCACGCAAATCGTTAAAGCCCACGTCGCCCGCTTGCAACCGAATATCGACGTTTTGAGCAAGGGTGACGCCTGTGATCTCGCCGAACTTGCCGTCGATATGCACGTCGCCCGCGCCGCCTTTGAGCATGACCACGCCTGCAAACAAATGTAGATCAAGGCGCGTCTCGTGCGGCACATGGACCTCGATGAGAACTTTTTGGTTTTGCCCGCGCTGCACGGAAGTATTCAAGTTGTGAGATTCAAGCAGCAGCACATCCCCTACTCGCTCGATACGCTGCGGGAGAAGATGCGGCTCACCGGCTGCGATGACGCGCGCCTCGTCTACGGCGTCGAAGCAGATCATGAGGCTGCCAATTGTTTGCGCGTTTACATGCAGTTGGTTCAAACCTTGCGCCGGAATCTTTGCGTCAATCGGAGGGTTACGAATAGCGCCTAACGGGAATTTTTTAAGTGTCGGGGTCAAGTTCATCGGAAACTCCTGTGATGTAAAGGTGTTCTTCTGAGTAGTTCTCTGTTCAAGGGATTTTTGTTCAATATTGGGGCGGCGGAGTTTCAAGTTATCACGCCAGAAACTAATGCAGTTTAACGATTCAAAGATGAAGTTCGCTGTTTGCGCCGCCTCTGGCTAAAGCCGAGAGGCTGAACTGAAAATACGGTAAGCGCACTAAAGGCGCTGAAAATTCGTGTCCTGGGCATTCTCCGTCTTCATTGGTTAAAGAGCATCAGTGGACAGAAATGACTTTACATAGGCAGACGGCTTTCCGCATTCAAAGACCCTATTTCCCTTGCACAATCGTTCCATCGAATCCAGAAGATTGGTCTTAATGTTAAAAATTTCGCAAACGAACTAAAATAGGCTTAATATCATTCGCTCTTGAGTCCGGTTATCAGCATTTGTCATTCACGCTATGCCTATCTTCACCTCTAATTACCCGCATTTCCAACCGGGCACAGCAACGCTATTGCCTACACCTGAACGTACTGGTGCGCTGCCAGAATACACCGGACGCGGCGTGGTTATTGCCTTCATCGATTCTGGCTTTTACGTACATCCTGACCTTGAAGGGCGCGTGCTTGTCCACGTAAATGCCAGCACACGGCACGTTGTCGAGGAAAAAACCATTGCCAGCACAAACGATTTTAGCTGGCATGGGCAGATGACCAGCGTCATCGCGGCAGGCGACGGACGCATGTCGGAGGGCAAGTATCGCGGGATTGCATCAGGTGCGCAGGTGGTGCTGATTAAGATCACCAGCCCACAAGGACAGATCAAAGAAGCTGACATCCTGCGCGGCTTGCGCTGGCTGAATGATATGTATCGCCGCTTTGACGTGCACGTGGTGAATATCTCGGTGGGCGGCGATTTTGTGAGCAACGACCCCGACCACCCGCTGCATCTGGCGATCAGCACGCTGGTTGCCAACGGCGTGACGGTGCTGGTCGCGGCGGGCAATAAAGGGACACACTCGCTCGTGCCGCCTGCCAGCGCGCCGCACGCGATTACCGTCGGCGGCTATAACGATCACAATTCGCTTGATCGCACGCTGTGGACGCCGTATCACAACAATTACGGGAATGCGTATGATGGCAGCGCGAAACCGGAAATTCTGGCGGCGGCGAACTGGATTGCTTCACCGATTTTGCCCGGCTCGGCGATGGAACGCGAGGCACGCTGGCTTGCGCCGCTGCTGGCGGAAGAAAAGCCCAACGGCGCGCTCAAAAACCTGTTAAAAAACGGCTTTACGGATCTGGGATTCACGAAAGACCAGCTTAGTAAATCGGCGGCGAGGCTGTATAAGACGATCCAGCAGCGCATTGACAAGCACAAATTGGTTGACGCCTACCACCAGCACGTTGACGGGACATCAGTTTCGACGGCGGTAGCATCAGCGGTTGTGGCGCAGATGCTTGAGGCGAATCCACGCCTGACGCCTGCTCAAATTAAGACGATTTTGAGGGACACGGCTCAGCCATTGGCGGACGTGCCGAGCGAAAAACAGGGTGGCGGTGTGATTGATCCGGCGGCGGCGGTCAAGATGGCGTTGAAAACGTGATGTACCGCTTGGAACCTTTTGAGGCTGGAAGCGGAACCTCAGGCGGCAGCAAATTGAGTTCGCGGCGTTCCGGGTGGGTCAAAGACGGGAGGTTGGTGGATACGGGCGCTGAGAGAGGGGTGGTAAGCCGTCAACGATCAGGGCTTAACTGTTTACAAATGTAAGAATGTGGACAGGTAATTTCATCCAATCCAGTGTGAGAATTTGTTTTGGTCACGACGCATTAACCCCTCTCCCCAACCCTCTCCCCGCCAGCGGAGAGAGGGAGAAATACAGGGACGCTTACCGCGATTACCGAATTTAAAAGTTAAGCTGCAAGGGGCTGGCGTGCGCGCTAAATAACTTGAGTTTTGGATAAGGCTGTTGAAGCTGATTTTGGGCGCAACAAGTTGCCGCCCTACATGCACACCATTTCTATTTGAAAGTCTTCAGCAAAACTGACGCAAAATAGATTCTCCGTCGTCATTAAAGTTGGCGATGGGGAATAGTCACCTATTTTGTGACTGTGATACGTGTGCGTTATAGTTGCGGTTATCGTTACCCAAGAGTAAGGACAAAATTAGATGACTGAGCAGAAAGCGCCGGCGGGACCCAAGGGCGGGCTTTTCGGTTTAGGGAACTTATTTGAATTCCAAAAAGACACACTCGGTTTTTTGAGCAAAACGGCGCACGATTACGGCGACATCATCCACTTCCGGTTTGGTCCTTACCCCATGTATATCATCAAACACCCGGACTACATCCACGAACTGCTGATTACGCAAAACAAAAAACTGGAAAAGTGGCAGCGGCAGATTCATGTGTGGGAAAAAAGCCTTGGGCACAGCTCACTCACCACCGAAGGCGAGTTCTGGCGCAAGCAGCGTAAACTGCTGCAACCCGCGTTCCACAGCCAGCGCATCAAGCATTATACGCAGATTGTCGTCGATCACGTCCAGCGCATGTTTGAGCGTTGGGGTGATGGCACTACCTACGAGATCAGCGAAGAATTGTCAAACGTGACGATGGGGATTATCGCCGAAATCCTGTTCAGCATGAAAGACATCCACAAGGATGCTGCTGAACTGAACGACGCGATTCTCGGCGTGATGGAGAAGACCACCGTTGAGACGAATGCCATGATGCCGCTGCCGGATTGGGTGCCCTCACCACGCAACCTCAAAGAAAACCATGCACTGAAGGTCTTTGAAGACTACATCATGAAGATCATCAAAACGCGGCGGGCAGAGGGCGAAGATCGCGGTGACCTGCTCTCGTCGATGCTGCTGACAGTGGACGAAGAAGAAGGCGGCATTCGGATGGATGATCGCCAAGTATGCGACGAAGCTAAAGGACTGTTCGCCGCCGGACATGAAACGACGGCAATGCTGTTGACATGGACACTGTACGCTTTAGCGCAGTATCCCGATGTGACGGAAAAGCTGTATCAGGAATTATCTACGGTGCTGCAAGGACGCGCGCCGACGTGGGATGATCTGGAAGCGCTGGACTACACCGAGAAGGTGCTGCGCGAAACGCTGCGGCTGTATCCTCCGGCGTGGTCGCTGCAAGCGCGCGAGGCGCTCGAAGACATCGAACTCGGTGATGTTACGATTCAGAAGGGCGGCGTGATTCTGATGAGTCCTTGGGTAATGCACCACGATGAGCGTTTCTTTGATGATCCGCAGCGCTTTAACCCCGAACGCTTTGAAGGTGATTACAAGAAACGTTTCCCAACGTATGCTTACTTCCCGTTTGGCGGCGGACAGCACGTGTGCATCGGCAGTCACTTAGCCATGATGGAAGCGAAGGCGCTTCTGGCGATGCTGACGCAGCAGTACACGTTTGAGCTTGTGGCCCATCACAAGGTTGAACTGCTAGCGCTGGTGACCGTGCGCCCGAAGCATGGGGTGATGATGAAGGTAACGAAACGGTAGACTTGCAGCCAACATCAGATGCAACCAATCGTAGCAATTCTCGCTATAATCTGCGAAGAAGTAAAGTCTCGTCATTTATATAGCAGGGCAATCGCATCAAATTTAGTTTGAAGGTTACAAGGGTTCACAACATCTTTGTAGGGACAAGCGTACAGGGCTG
>CALMZT010000258.1 GCA_937870805.1 uncultured Chloroflexota bacterium | reverse complement strand
CAAAACGTGGACGGATGACGATCAGCGCGCGTGCATGGGACGCAGCACTGTCGAATGGGCGCGTGTGATGCAAGAGCGTTTGCAAGTGGAGTCGATGTCCTTAGATAGCCTCATTGACGCTGTGATTAAGCATGTCAAAGCGCAGTACGACGCGCATATGCCCGTGCGTCCCGGCGCAATCGAAGCGGTGCATCACGCGGCGGCGCGCTATCGCGTTGGGCTGGCGTCCGGCTCGGAAACGTCGCTGATTAAGTACGTCACGCAGCAAACGGGAATTGATAAGGTCATTCAGGTGATGGTGTATGGGGACGACATGGAACGCGGCAAACCTGCGCCTGACATCTATCTGAAAGCCGCCGAGCTGCTAGGGGTCGCGCCTGCAAATTGTCTCGGCGTCGAAGATTCAGGCAATGGTATTCGTTCGCTGCACGCAGCAGGCATGAAGATCATTGCCGCACCCAGCCCTGGCTATCCTCTCTCGCAAGAACTGTTGGCGCTGGCGACCCACGTTGTGCAGTCGTTAGAAGAAGTCACGCCGGAGTTGTACAAAAGTTTGGAGGGATAAGGCGTAGCCGCTTCGCTTACTTGTTACGCCCTACTCGCGTTCGCGCGGCTTGGCAAAGAAGCCGAAGTCCACGTAATACGCCTTGCCGTCGATGGTTTTGAGTTCGCCGTGTTCCTTGAAGACAAACACATTTGGTTCATGACGCTTGAACTTCTTTTTCAGTGTCGTCCACTGCGATTTTGACGGTTCGCTCTGTCCTTCGGGCAAAATGAAATAACGCGGGCTGAAGAGCACGCGATAGTGTCCATCTTTGTATTCGATCAACTCCAGCACATCGGTATGTTGAAGCTGTGCATCGTTGGTCAGGATACGCTGTGCGAACTTTAACACATCTTCGCGGATGCGCTTTTTAAATTCAGGCAGGTCTTTCATAGCTGCTATAGTTCCTTAATTGTGGGTATTTCCACGCAATCCACAGCGTCAGCAGCACCGTCGCCACACCGCCGCTGAATATCGAAAAAGGTACGCCCAATGCTGCCGCCACCAAACCCGCCTCTAGCTCCCCTAGCTGTGGACCACCCATGAAAAAGATCATGTTCACGCTGGTCATACGCCCGCGCAGGTTGTCAGGCGTCAACAGTTGGCGGATGGTGTTGCGGATCACCGTCGAGACCGTATCGCCCGCCCCAGTGAGCGCATATAGCACATAGGAGAGCACGACACTGGTCGAAAGCCCGAACAATGCCGTCGCCAAGCCATATACGCCGACGCTTGTCAGCAGCACCAAACCCTGCCGCCGAATATCCTGCCGAAGCGCCACGATCATGCCTGCAATCACCGCGCCGAGCGGCTGTGCTGTGCCGATGATGCCGTACCACGTCGCATCCAGCTTCAAAATGTGTGTCACCACCAGCGGCAGCATGGTCTGTGCCGACGAGAAAAACGTGGCGAAAAAATCTAACAGCATTGTACTCCAAATCATCGGTGTCTGAAGAGTGAAACGCAGCCCTTCGACCAACGATGCCCAGCCCATGCCGCTGGGGTTCACGATTTGCCCGCGATAGCGCACATTGAGCAGCGCGATAATGGTCACGAGGAAGCCAAATGCTGCGAAGGCGTAACTAAAGCCCAGGTCGAAGCGCGCGATAATCAAACCGAACAGCGCGGGACCGGTGATCGTCGCCACCTGAAACATGAGCGTGTTGAGGCTCACTGCATTGGTGAGATGTTCGCGTGGGACAAGGTTTGGAATCAGCGCCTGCCGCGAGGGGTTGGCGAAGGCATTCACGGCTGCCCCTGCTGATGTCAGCAGATAGATGGCGAGTAAGGTGACGTTCCCGGTGAGCGTGAGCAGCGAGAGAATGATC